>JAADHM010000159.1 GCA_013151855.1 FCB group bacterium
ATTATCTCAAAGCGCACGCTTTGGATTCGGCCAATCAAATCATAAATTTCAACATCGCTTTAAATTGTTTATATCGTAACCGGAAAGATTCGGCTAAAACCATTTTATTGAACAACTTGGATTACAACAAAGGAGCTCAAGCTCAGGGAGAAACCAGAATATATTTGGCTAATCTTTTAAAGGATTCCCCGGATAAAGCCCAGCAAAAAAAAGCTACTCAGTATTATCAAGAAGCAATCAGTATGTTCAAACAGGCTCTTCAGATAAACGGCTCTTCCGCATCGGCTTATATGTGGATAGGGATTGCTTATCTGGGTCTTGATGATATGGATAATGCCATAAATTATTTACATACCGCCGCATTTATCGAAACTCGTCCTTTTTATCTGGGAATGATAAACTTTTGGCTGGGCAAAGCTTATGAAAAAACGGGAGAGAAGAAAAAAGCTCGGGAATTTTTTGGTAAAGTGTTATCTTTGCCTTCGGCTGATTATCACCAGCGAGAAGCCAAATTATTTTTGAAAAACCAAAACGCTAAAAAGTAAACATGTTCAATTTTTTAAACGCCACCGTCTTATTGGCATCGGTTGCCGCTTTAATACCGCTTATTATTCATCTTTTTTCCAAAAGAAAAGTAAAAATAATCGAGTTTTCTTCGTTAAAACATTTAAAGGCGATGCAACGGCGTCAGGTGCGTCGACTGAAGATTCGCCAGCTTCTTCTCCTTTTATTGAGAATGCTTATTATTTTGGCGGTAGTTTTGGCTTTTGCCCGACCTACCACCAAAGGAGGCAATATCGGCAGTCACGCTTCCGTTTCGGCGGTCATTCTTTTCGACAACTCGGCATCGATGAACCGTTATGTGACCGATGGCAATCTGTTTGATATTGCTAAAAAAAAGACGAAAGAGTTATTGAAAACTTTCAGCGCTTCCGACAAAATTTGTTTTATCCCTCTTACTAAATCCTATGAACAAGCGAAATCATCGCTTTTCTTTACTTCTCCGGCGGTAGCATTGGAAAAACTAAATCGCTTAACCTGTCAATATGGTGTCGCGGATTTAGAGGGTTCTTTGGGCAACGCCGTTGATTTGCTAAAAAAAGCGGTTAATGTCAATAAAGAAATCTATCTGATTACCGACCGCCAGCAAAATATATTACCCGACACCTTACCCGACACCGCTATTTTAAAAGACGTTCCGGCCCATATTTATCTTGTGGATTTACCGCTTGAAAAAATCGATAACATCGGGATAACTTCCGTGGATTTCGGCGGGCAATTAATC
This sequence comes from FCB group bacterium, assembly GCA_013151855.1. Classification (GTDB taxonomy): domain Bacteria; phylum Zixibacteria; class MSB-5A5; order GN15; family FEB-12; genus JAADHM01. Next base: position 1,286 of record JAADHM010000159.1, read on the forward strand.
ATGCCGGGGCATGATTTTAATATAACCGCCCATATCAAAAACTATGGCACCGATGAGCGCAATGATTTAATAGCCTCCTTATTTATCGACGGTAACCGCATCGCTCAAACCAATTTCAAAATTCTGGCGGATAAAGAAACAGCGGTAAAATTTACCCGCTCCGTTTCCAATACCGGTTTTCATTCGGGCTATATTGAGATTTCCGATGACAAATTTATCGGTGATAACCGCTATTATTTCAGTTTTAAGATTCCCGAACATTTCAATTTGTTAATCATCAACGGAGACCAAACCGGCGAGATTATGAAATTAGCTTTGGCACCCTCGGCATCATTAAACCAATATTGGTCGGTTAAGATAGCCTCTCCTCAAAATTTAGCCGGTATAAATTTCTGGGATTATAACGTTATTATTTTAGCCGGCGTTCCCCAACTGGATGATACTTATATACAAAGGCTAAAAACTTTTCTTTCCCGGGGGAAAGCTCTTTTTCTCACTTATGACGGCAAAACCGATATTAAATACTTTAACAAAATCTGGTCGCCTGTTACGGACGTTGTTTATGACCAAGGGATAGACAATAATTTCACCCGCGCCGGCTATTACTCGCTTTTGTCTCTCAATGTCAATCATCCCATATTTTCCGTATTTGATCTCACCAAGAAAAAAATGCCGGAGATAAAATTTTTCACCCTGCCCAAGTTCCACTTAAAGAATAATCCCCAAGTTTTGATGCGTTTCACCGGTGATCATCCGGCTCTGGTGGAAACCACTTTTGGCAACGGAAAAGTGCTCACTTTCACCGGACCTTTGGCGCCATATTATTCGGATATTACCAGCCACGCCTTTTTTGTTCCTTTTATTTCTCGCATCGCCGAATATCTGGCCTCGGATTTATCCAAATACGACTTACACCTTTACTGCGGAGAAAATATCACCCGCTCCTTATCTCTAAAAAAATCTATAAATAATATTCTGGTACTGATAACTCCCGACAGCAGCCGCTTTGATTTAACGCCCGAAGATGAACAGGGCTCTTTGGTCATCAACGTAAAACCGACCAATCTTCCGGGCATTTACCATATTATGGATAAAAATCATGAGATTGACCGTCTGGCGGTAAACATCAACCCCGAAGAATGCAATTTAAAAGCCATCGACATTGATCAATTGACCACCGCTTTAGGTGCCTCAAAAATCAACACCATCGGCAACAATGTCCCAATGGCATCTATCATCAACCAATATCGTTATGGGAAAGAACTGTGGCAGATATTCTTGTGGATTGCCGTTATCTTATTGGCTATGGAGATGCTTCTCTCTCACAGTCGCCCGAATAAAAAAGAATAATGACTCTCGTAACGGCAGAAAAAATATCTCAACGTTTTAACGACCAGATTATATTTGAGGATGTATCTTTTACCATCAAGACCGGTGATAAAATCGGGTTAATCGGTAAAAATGGCAGTGGGAAAACGACTCTCTTTGATATTATCGCCGGACTCAAAAATCCCGACCAAGGGAATATTTATAAAAATAAAAAATGTCTGATAAATTACGCCCAACAAGAAAAAACCCAATACTTGGAAATGACTCTGTTTGAATATGTGGCTTCCGCTCGTCAAGATTTACTGGCAATGCGCCGGGAAATCAATAATCTCGAAGAATCCTTAAGACAGAACCCGCACGATAAAAACAGCTTGGAAAAACTGGGAAAAATTCAAGAGAAATACGAACATCAGCAGGGCTTCAATTTTGAAAATGAACTAAAAATTATCCTTATCGGGATGGGGTTTACCCCCAACCGTTATCATGAACGATTGAAAAACTTTTCCGGCGGCGAAAAAAACAGAGCCAGTCTGGCGAAAATTTTAGCCGGGCGAGGAAATCTGCTTTTACTCGATGAACCCACCAACCATCTCGATATTGATATTACCTGCTGGTTGGAAGAATATCTGACCAAAACGGATAAAAACTATATCATTGTTTCTCACGACCGCACTTTCTTGAATAACACCGTTGGTAAAATATGGGAAATAAACAACGGTAAAATTGATTTTTACACCGGCGGCTTTGAAAAATATTTAAAAGAGCGCTCCCAAAGAAAACAATTGGAAAAACATTATTACCAAAAACATTATTACCAGCATCAACAAAAAGAGATAAAACGGATTGAAGATTTTATCCAACGCAATATGGCCGGTCAAAAAACAAAACAAGCGCAATCGAAACTAAAATATTTAAAAAAAATCAAGCGTCTCCCTCCTCCTAAAACGGATGGTTCCGGGCAGGCTTTCCAAGTTAAGTCCGACCGCCGTTCTTATGCCCATGTTTTGGAAGTTACCAACCTTGACATAGGATATGGTGATAAAACTATTGCCACTCAAATAGGGTTTGATATTTATCGAGGTGATAAAATCGGCATCATAGGTCCCAACGGTTCCGGAAAAACAACCCTTCTGAAAACATTAATCGGTGAGATAACACCGGTAAAAGGAGAAGTGAAATTAGGCAATAATGTATCGGTAGCCTATTTCGACCAAGAACTCACCAATTTGGATACCGAACGTTCCGTATTGGAAAATCTTTGGAGCGTTGACCCCCTATCGGAAATATATACTATCCGTTCTTTCTTGGCGCGTTTCGGTTTTTTCGGTGAAGATGTTTTCAAACCGGTAACTCTCCTTTCTGGGGGAGAAAAGACTAAGCTGTCGTTGGCGCGCCTTTTATATCATCCCGCCAATTTCATTAT
>JAADHM010000033.1 GCA_013151855.1 FCB group bacterium
ATTAAAATTGATGAGAAGGCTTTATGGGCTACTATTGATATGACGAATTATCCTCAAGCCGATACCACCAAGCAAAAATAGATAATATTTTATGAAAATAATAAAAAGTATTTTTTATATTGCCGTCATGCTCTTCTTGGTGAGTAATACTGCCTATTCTCAAAGAGAAGTTGTCGATAGAATTGTTGCCGTTGTCGGCGATCAGGTAATTTTAGCCTCCGAACTCGCCAGTCAATTGCAACTGGTTGCTTTGCAAAGCGGTAAAAAACCGGAAACTCAGGATGAATTGGTAAAGTTACAAAAAGAAGTTCTCGACCAAATGATATCCGACCGATTGTTTCTAATCGCCGCTAAAAAGGACACTTCCCTATCGGTAAGACCCGAAGAGATAGACCAGATGCTTGATGAACAAGTTTCACGGATTGCCGGTAATTTTAAAAGTTATGATGACTTCTTGAACGCCTTAGCCAATGAAGGTTTATCGGTACGTGATTTGAAAAAGAAGTATCGTCCGGAAGTTGAAAATCAACTTTTAAAACAACGCTATATTCAAAAGAAATTAGCCACTGTTTCGATTTCAAGACATGAGGTGGAAGAATTCTATCAGAAGTTCAAAGATTCTATCCCCAGTCAGCCGGAAGCCGTTAAGTTGGCTCATATTTTGCTTGTTTATAAACCTTCCCAGAGAATTGAAGATTCCGTGAAACAATTGGCGATGAGTTTAAGAAAAAAAGCTCTCAACGGCGCTGACTTTGCCACCTTGTCATCGACCTACTCCAGTTCCGGAGCAGGTGCTAACGGAGGCGATTTGGGATATGTTGCCAAAAAAGATGTGGTGCCGGAATTTGCGCGAGCGGCTTTTAAGCTCAATGTGGGGGAAATATCCGGGGTGATAAGGACTCAATTCGGTTATCATATTATAAAGTGTGAAGGTAAGAAAGGAAGCCGCCTTAAATTGCGTCACATCCTTTTGGCGGTAGTGCCTTCTCATGATGATTCTTTGAAAACCGTTCAATTGGCTGATTCTCTTTTGAATGTTCTCAGAAATGGCGGTGATTTTGAAAAGTTAGCCAAAGCCTATTCCGCCGATAACGCTACCAGAGCGAAAGGGGGAGAATTGGGTTGGTTCGCCATCGCACAGCTACCTCCGGAATTTGCCAAAGCCGTTAAAGGGTGGAAAACTCCCGGACAATATAAAGGTCCCATTTCCTCTCAGTACGGACTGCATATTTTGAAACTTTTGGATTATCAACCGGCGAAACAATATACTTTCAAAGATGATTACGATAAAATAAAAGAATTGGCTCGACAGGATAAGACCGGAAAAATAATTGATAAATGGTTAGCGGAAATTAAAAGCAAAACCTATATCAAGTATGAACTTGAATCCTAAATTCTATTTATGCGCATTGATGATTTCTTATCCACGGTGGGAATAATTAAGCGACGAACCGTTGCCAAAGAAATGGCGCAGAACGGATTGATTATTGTCAATCAAAATAAAGCAAAACCGGCATATCAAGTAAAAGTTAGCGATATAATCCAGATAAAAGGGAAAAACCCTCGGGTCTTAGAAGTTCTGGATATCCCTCGAGGCTCGGTTTCCAAAGAGAAACGACCTAATTATTTTAAATTGTTAGTCTGAGGCTGTTTCTCTATGAAAAAGTTTTTTTAACTTACTGGGTTGTTCAAATTTTCGACCCAAGCTACTATTTTTGTTTTTATTTCATCTCTTATTCTACGGAATTCATTTAAGACATATTCTTCACTACCGGTTACTTCGGCAGGATCATCAAAAGGCCAGTGTAATCTTATCCCCGGACCGGGAAAAGTAGGGCAGTTAGCCGCAGCCTTATCGCAAACGGTGATAATATAATCAAATTGCTGGTTTAAATAATCGCTGATATGATGAGAAGTGTGATGGGAGATATCAAGCCCGTCTTCTTTCATGACCTGTATCGCTTGGGGATGCACTCCATGAGGGTTCAATCCGGCCGAATGAACTTCGTCCTTATCGGTTAGATAATGGCGCAGGTAACCTTCAGCTATTTGGGAGCGGCAAGAATTGCCGGTACATATTATAAGTATTTTCATCTTTTTATCGCTTTGTATCCTTTAAATGTAAATAGTTGTTTTTCCAAATATGGTTTATCCTGAAGTACTTGTTTAATTTATATGACATTTGTCAATCATAATTTGTCCGCCGGAAAAATATCTTTTACGGAAAAAGAGAGCAACATTGACCAACCCAATCATTACCGGAACTTCCACCAAAGGACCGATGACAGCGGCAAAGGCAACTCCGGAATTGATACCAAAGACACCTACGGTTACGGCAATGGCTAATTCAAAGTTATTGGAGGCGGCAGTGAAGCTGAGCGTAGTTGTTTTTTGATAGTCCGCCTTGAAGCGCTTGCTCAAAAAGAAGCTCAGTAAAAACATCACCACAAAATAAATCAATAAGGGAATAGCAATACGCACCACATCCATTGGAATTTTTACGATTAATTGCCCTTTAAAAGAAAACATGACAATGATGGTAAAAAGCAAAGCGATTAATGTGATAGGACTTATGCGGGGAATAAAATGTTGATGATACCATTGTTTGCCTTTGGTTTTCAAAAAGAAAAACCGCGTTAAAATACCGGCAAAAAACGGGATTCCCAAATAGATGAGGACACTCTCCGCAATTTGACCCATACTAACTTCAACAACGGCTCCTTTAAGACCGAATAACGGAGGTAACTTGGTGACAAAAATCCACGCAAAGACCGAATAAAAAAGCATTTGAAAAACGGAGTTAAAGGCGACCAAGCCGGCGGCATATTCGGAGTCACCATAAGCCAGATCATTCCAGACAATCACCATAGCGATACATCGAGCCAAACCTATCATAATAAGACCAACCATGTACTCCGGATAGTTGTGTAAAAAGACGATGGCAATAAAGAACATCAAAAGAGGTCCGATAATCCAGTTCTGAACGAGACTCAAGGTTAAAATTTTGTAGTTACGAAAAACTTTTCCCATTTCTTCGTAACGCACTTTTGCCAGCGGGGGGTACATCATCAGAATAAGACCTATGGCGAGAGGAATATTGGTAGTGCCGATGCTGAATTTGTTCCAGAAAATAGAAATGCTTGGGTAGAAATGTCCCGTAGCGATACCGATGGCCATGGCTAAAAATATCCATACGGTCAAATACTGGTCTAAAAATCCGAGACGTTTTATCGTTTTAGTGCTTTCGGTCATATAGGGTTATCCTCTTATATAATCTTTTTAACGAGAATTAATGGTTACTTAGGGAGAACATCTTATCTTTTTAGATATCTCTGCTAATTTTGAGAGGTCATCTTTGTAGGGTGGTTGGTTTTGTAAGGAAAAAAGAATTCGCTTCAAAGAATTTATAAAAACATTATCTGTCTCTTTTAGTCGGTAATGAATCCAGCGCCCTTCCCGACGGTCTGCCACCATACCCGCCGTTTTAAGTCGTGACATGTGACGAGAAATAGTAGATTGAGGGAGACTTAAAATCTCGGTCAAATCACAAACACAAAGCTCACCTTTGGTTAAAAGAACGACAATGCGCAATCTTATGGGCTCTGAGAGAGCTTTAAAAATAATATTTTCTTTTAATTCAAGCATATTATATCCGTATATGCGGATATATGAATATATTTTAACAAAGTCAAGTTATTTTTAGATAGATTTGGTTTTTTTATTTATTCGGGAAAGAATGATGGATAAAATTCATTAAAATGAAAATGAATATTAAATAGATTATTATAATCTATTATTTTAGCATTGATATTAATTATTTTTTATATATATTTATACGAAAGAAAAGAATAATCTTTGCCACAGGAAAAGGAGTAGCAACTTGAAGAAAGTTTCCCTTTTGAGTTTTTTGACCTTAGTAATATTGGCTTTTGTTGCGGCGAATATTTTTGCCGGTGAAAGTTCGAATAATGTTTCCAGCAAGACAAAAGGCTCTGTCGTTAGTGCCAAGGGTAAAGTTTGTTCTCTTGCCCATCCCGAAGCTTGTAAGGCGGAAGCGCAAAAAATGGATAAAGCCGCAGGAAAAGTTTGCGCTATGAATTGTTCTCTTGAAACTATCTCCATTCAGGGGATGACCTGTCCCGCTTGTGAAACGGCTATTGGTGATGCTTTAAAAAATGTCGCCGGTGTGGTTGAAGTTAAAAGCATTAGTTATAAAGATAATCAAGCCATTGTTTGTGTCGACACCACCAAGTGTAAAGATAAAAACACATTGATAAAAGCAATTGTTGCCAAAGGTTATAAGGCTAAGATTATTTCAACGGCTTCCCAATCTAAAGCTTCCACAAATTATCCGGTAATGAAGACAGGTGCCAAGACACTATGTCCGGCGATGAAAAAAAGTGCTGAAAAAAAGCCGGAAGATACCAAATAAAGATTATTTTTTCGTTTTTTTTAAGCGGGTGGTAAAGCCCGCTTTTTTTATGGTGATAAAATAGTAATTTACAAAAGCGGGTTTTTTCTTTTATTACCATAGGTTATTGGTTACAATATACAATTATGAAGCAGTTTAGTTTAACAATTATCTTGGTTTTATTTTCGCTAAGCTCGGTGCGTTCGGCGAAATATGCCTCGGAAGCTTTTTCTTTGGGAGTAGGGGGACGAGGAATGGCACTGGGAGGAGCGGTTGTCGCCGGTGCTTTTGATGGTAGCGCCGCTTATTGGAATCCGGCGGGGTTGAATCTGCTTAATGGCCGCTATATTATGGCTATGCATGCCGAAACTTTCGGTTCTTTGTTAAACCACGATTTTATCGCTTATACCGATGCTCGTTATAGTCACAATTCGTTGATTAAAGCTTTTGGTTTCTATATCTATTATCTTGGTGGGGGAGGAATTAAAATTACTCAACTTGATGAATTTAACCGCCCCTATGTGATAAAAGAAGAATCTCACGGCGATTATCTGCTGTCAGCGGCATTGGCGGGTAAACTTAGCTCCCGTCTTGACTTTGGATTGACGGCAAAAATAATCTTGCGTGATATTGGTACGGAAACGGGAAAAGGTTTGACGGTGGATGCCGGATTTTTATATAAAGCCAATCGGTATCTTAATATCGGTTTAATGATAACCGATGTTACCACCGGGTTTATTCGTTATTCGGGAAAAACGTTTAATGAAAGTTCCCATACGGAGTCAATTTATCCGGCTGTTAAACCCGGGTTAATGTTAAAATATTCTTATCGAGATTATACGGGTCGTTTCCTGATGAGCGGTGATATTAGATTTGAAAATATTAAGTATGCGGCTCAATACTGGAGTGGGAGCCTTTCGCTGGATACCCATTATGGCTGGGAGTTGGCTTATCGCAATATGGTCTTTGGGCGTTTTGGGTTTGATATGGGCAATTTTACCGCCGGAGGAGGAGTGTCAGTGAAAAATATCTCTTTGGATTTCGCTTATTTACATCATGATGAGCTCGATGAAACCTACCGGGTCAGCGCCGGGTATCGATTTTAATTTTTAACAAATATACAGTAAAACAATTTTACAAACTATCTCTCATCAGATTCTTGATAGCATCTTTTGCTTGAGGCCATTCAATATCGACGACATACATACCGTATAAATCTCCTATTTGATAGCCGGTAGCTTTGTCATGGGGGTATTTATCTTTTAGAACTTGTATCACTTGTGGGTCCAAGTCGTTTTTTTGACCATGACATTTTAAACATAATTGACTGACTCTGATAGGCTTGTAATAATGAAAGACTTTATTGCTATCGGTTTGAGACCATTTAGTAAGATATGTCAGATTCTGGGTGGAGTCGATAAGTTTTATTAGTATCTCTTTTTCATAGTCGTTAGGTTTATCTTTGGGGTTGCGGTATTTTTCAGAAACACGTCTTATTTTCCATAAGTCTGTAATTGAATTTAATTCGGATATTTCCGGTACTTTGGTTTGGCAAACGCTGATAGCTTTGGCAGCATCACCGTTATTTAAGGCTTGCGTTAATTCTTGTTTCAATTGTGTACTAAAATGGCTGATGATTTTAACAGAAGCTTCTTGAAGATATTGTTCCGTGCTAATTTTTTTAGGGGCGGTTTTTGTTTTTTCACTAACTTTTTTACCGCAACCGTTAAAGAGCAATACGAAAGTGATAAAAATTATTAAAGACCGCATAATCTCACTCCTTGTTTATTAAAGATAACTTTTCCATGTATGTATATTTTTTAAAAAATGAATATCTCTATTAAAAGCTGTTATAGTTTAGGAACTTATTATCTAAAAGGCAAGCCCGATATTTAAATAAAAGTGATCGGTATGTTTGTTTACCACGCCATATCCAAATTCAACCGGACCTAAGGGGGAATCAAGAGAAAGGTAAACACCCACCGCATGACGGAGGTTTCTCAACTTTATCTGGTCGGCGCCTTTATAAACTTCACCCATATCATGGCGAGCGCTGAGGTATAGTCTCAAAGGGAGCTGGAAGCGAATTTCATTGGTTAAAATAAACATTTTATCCCCGGCTAATTGATCGGTGCGGAAACCGGCAAAGGAATGTATCCCTCCCAAATAAAATTTTTCCGAAGGTGGCAGTCCGGAACGGGAAACACCGATGGCGACTTTGGGGTGATAATTAATATATTTGTTTACCGGTATATACGCTTCCAAAGAGGAGAAGAATTTGGTGTATTCAATATCGCCACCAAAATATTTGCCCGCCAGTTGAAGTTGGACTAAGTGTTTTTCGCCTGTGGTGGGAAAAGGAACACGATTAAAATTTTCGACCAAAGATTTAATGTCAAATACCCTTAAATCGAAACTCTCCTTAACTTTTGTATTAGTATAATTGTAATTTACTTTTTCAAAAGTGAAACCGGCAGAAAAAGTGCCTAAACGGGCAATCTGTTGTCCTAAAATAACATCCATACCGGTCTTTTTTTCTTGGCGATAACCGTTTTCATTATTGTCCGCAGTATATAGTTGGCGTTTGAGAAAGTAATGGAAGATGCTTATTTTGGAAGTTAAGTAAGTGGAAAAAATGCGGTTAGCCTTAAAGGTAGTGAAATATTTCTGTCGATTAGGTGAATAACGAGCATGGACAAGATATTCAAGTCCCATACCTCCCACATTATCATTGATAAACTCGAGGAACTCTTCCGAGTGATATTCATCATCCCAATGCCAGCCCAAACGCACTTGATTATATTTTTTTTCATCAACTTTTATTTTGACCAGTGCTCCTTTATGGTAAGGGATTAAATCAACGGTTACCTGATTGAATAAGTCCGTGCCATAAATATTAGCTACTCCTTGAGAAGCTCGGGAAGTAGAGTACGGTTGACCGGCTTTTAAAGGGAAATAGGAGCGAACTAACCAATCTCTGGTATGATGATTATTTTCGATATCGATACGTTTTATTATAGCTTCGTCAATGTCAAAGGATATGGTTTTAGTGGACGGATAGATAGCTGTCTTCTTGATGTAAGCTAAATCATATCCTTTTGCTTTATAGAGTCTTAGAATTCGTTGGAGTCCTTTTTTCAATACTCGGGGAGTGATGATAGAGTCCGACGTTAACAGTTGTTTAGCTAAGGTAGTGTCATCAAAGATAGTGTTGCCGGAGAATTTGAAAGCTGTTTCGGAAAAAGTAAAGTTGTGATAGGCACGAATCTTCAGGGCAATATTGATAGTATCGTTGCCGTTTTTATCCCAAGGAATAATATCTGCTTCTATGCGAAATAAATTTAGTTTTTGTGATATTTTTTTTAATTGGGATACCAATTGCTTTTTCGATAGAATTTTATTTAGAAAATGATTTTTAAGAGGAATAATAATATCGTTAGGGGTGGAATCGGTGCTAATTATTTTAATACGATAATTTTTCCTTGAGATTCTTTCTTTTATTAAGGAGATAATACTGTCAGCGGCAATCAATCCGGTACGATAGCCCAGAGCGATAATACTGTCTTTATCTTTGAAATCGGTCGCTTGGAAATTATTAAGAGAAGGTGCTACAACGAAATCGGCATGGGCTAATTGGCGGGCAAGTTTGTCAGCCGTCATAATGCTGGTGACCTGATTGGCAATGTCCACCGGTGTTACAATATCTTTTTTGGGAACTAACTTGCTGACCGTGTTAATAGCTACGACAAAATTGACCGAATCGGACATCTGCCTTACCAAATCAACGGGAATAGGAATCAACATACCGCCATCCATAAGTATCTGCCCGTTTTTTTCCAGTCCGGTAAAAGCAAGCGGAAAAGCCATAGTGGCACGCATTGCTTCTACCAGCGAACCTTTGTCAAGGATTACTTTTTGACCGGAAACGATGTCGGTACTTATTGTTTTGAAGGGAATAGGGAGGTGAGAAAAATCCGAATGGGAACGATAGTTCGCTTTGGTGGTAAGGTCGGTCAAGAAGGCGGTCAGTTTTTGTCCGGCAGTCAGAGCTTTGGGGATGATAGGACGAAACTTATCGAAACGAACGGAAATAAGGTGGTGGTCTCTTCCTTGACGCTGGGTGAGAAACATTGATTTACGGGAAGGGGAATTGGAAAAAAGGCTGTTGAAATTCAATCCGGAAGTAATCGAATCGAGTTGATCGGGAGTGTAACCGGAGGCATAAAGCCCACCGATGATGCCGCCTATGGAAGTCCCGGTAATAGCAACCACGTGAATATTCTTTTCTTCAAAGGCTTTAAGAATACCTATAACCGATAATCCTCGCGCTCCTCCTCCGGAAAGAGCTAATAATATCGAATAGCTCTCTTGGTTATTATTGGCATTGAGCCCATCCAGACCGCCAATGATAATTTTATCTTTTGCCTCGATATTAAAGGACAACAAAGACAAAATGAGAAAAATGTAAATGCCGATAGTTTTCACTTGCCAACTTACAATGATTATAGGTTCATTATCAAAGATAGTAATTTTGTTAGGTTATAGACAAGTGGCAATTACAAAGAATGAGATAAAAAAAATAAGAGCTTTACGAACCAAAAAGGGACGCCGAGAACAAGGACGGTTCATTGCCGAAGGTGATCGTCTTTTAGAAGAAGCAATTCACCACCATTTTCTACCCTTAAAAGTTTATTATTCTATGGACCAAATTAGCGAGCGAGGAAAAGAAATTCTTAGGCAAATGGAAAAAAAGGGAGTGATTTTGAAAGAAATTTCTAAAAAACAACTTTTCTCTATTGCCGATACGAAATCTCCGCAAGGAATGGTGGCCGTTTTTGCGCAACCGAAGGAGGGGGTATCTCTCAAAGAGGGTGTACCCCTCAAGGAGGGTGTACCCCTCAAGGAAAATTCAAGACAACTTTATCAATCCCAATACCGTAAGATATTATGGTGTGAAAATATTTCTGACCCGGGTAATTTGGGTACTTTGGTACGGTCAGCTTTGGCTTTTGATTTCACGAAGCTAACCTTAAGCGGTACCACAGCTGATATTTATGCTCCCAAAGTTGTGCGTTCTTCGGCAGGGGCAGTCTTTGGGTTAAAAGTCGTTCGGAGCGAAAGAGATGAAGTAATTGATATGGCGCATAAGAAAAATTACAAAATATTAGCCGCTGATTTAAAGGGTGATGACATAAATTATTTATTGAAAAAAAGATTAAAAGATAACAAATTCATGCTGGCAATAGGAAATGAGGCTAACGGTTTATCGGCGCCTATCATAGAGAATGCCGATTATCGGGTGAAGATAAAGCACTCGCGGAAAGTTGAATCTTTAAATGTCGCCATTGCCGGTTCCATTATTATGAACGATATATATAGCTTTTTCAAAGGTTGATTTATGAAAATAGCAATTAGCTTTATTTTGATTAGTTTCTTTTCTTTCCATATTTTTGAAACCGCACAGGCTCAGGATATTTTTAAGAAAGATAATAACCTTTATTCCACCCGGGAGTTAACAATTTCTATTCCCAATATTGACCATAGTAAGTTGATTGTAAAATCGGCGATGACTTTAAGCGGGCAATTGTCAATTACGACTTCCCCCGAGGGAGGTGTATCCTCCAAGGGGGGCGCATCCCCCGATAATCGGGTGGTGGTAAATTATTATAAGCAGGCAAAAACAGATAGCGAGTCGAAAGCCATTGATTTTATTGATTTGATTGACGTCTCTTTGGAAAAAGTTCCCGAGGGAATTCAATTGGAACTAAGAGCGCCCAATCCGGCACCTTGGGAAAAAATGGATTTGGGGTTGGTGAATGCCGATATTATTATTCCCGAGTTTTGTAAAGTGTCCATTGAGGCGCCTTATTTTGATATTACCGCTGTGGGCCCTTTGGAAACAATGGTGGTGCCTTCATCTTTCGGGCGTTTCGATATCCAGTATGTTACGAAGGGATTGAGTTTGGCTACTTTAAATAGAAGGGTGACCATTAAAAATATTTCCGGAAGCATAGATGTTTCTACCACCAATTCCACTTTGATTGCTCTCGATATCAATTGCCCCGATGACAGGGCTATTTTTCGCAATGATGGCGGCGACATTAAAATAGATGGGGTGACCGGACAATTGAATGTAAAAAATAACTATGGTCGCATTGAAATAAAAAATTTCGAACCCCGTGGACAAGAAAACTATATTAGAGATTTTAATGGCCCTATTGATATTTCTATTTTGGCTATGACGGACCAACAATTGTTAATTAGCAATCGCTTTGAGGATGTTGATATCACTGTTCCCGATAATATTTCAGCCATTTTGGCTTTGGCTGTTGATGAAGGGGGGAAAATAGAAGTTTCCAATCTTCTTTTTAAACCGAACTTGGTGCGTAAAAACAGATTAAATTTAGTCGTTGGTGAAGGCAAAGGATTGATAAACGGTTCTATCAGCGGTCGAGGGAATATTTTTGTAAGAGGAATCGATAAAGGAGAATAACCATTGAGAAATTTATATTCGTTGAAGTATTGGGGGATTTTTCTATGTGTATTGATAGGGTTGATATGCCAAAGTGCTTACGGCAGTCGCTTAAAGCTTCCTTCCGGTATTTTTTATTATCAGCCGGCAGCTTCGGTCTTTGGCTCCGAAGCGGTATGGGTCAATCCGGCTGGGCTGGCTCGTTATAATGTGTCGGAGTTTCAGCTTATGGCTGACTATAACAACGATGATTTTGCCAAAAGTTGGGGAACGGTTGTGGTGCGCGAAGGCTTAGGGATTGCTTATAGGAAACTTGACAATCTTTTGGGCGCGGATTATAAAGAGTATGTCTTTGCCGCTTCCATGATGATGGGGCGCCAATTATCTTTTGGAGGGTCTTATCGCTATTTTAAAGATGGTCCGGATTTGTTTCATAAACGTCATTTTTGGAATATTGGTTTAGGTGGAAAGGCTGGTAATAAATTTCGCTGGGGAGCGGTTTTTTCAAATTTAAATCACAATAAAATTAATGGTATTAAGACCGATGCGGAACAACGTTATTCTTTATCCTATCGTCCCGTCGGGGAAAAAGTCACCATTTCCACGGATATATTTCTCTCAACCAATACCAAATTGAAGAATGCCGATTTTGTTTGTCACGTGAAATTTGTACCTACTCCCGGTCTTTATGTGAGTGGTTATTTGGATAATGATAAAAATTTCCAAATCGGTGTCAGAGCTAATTTGTTACATTATTTTGTCGGTGGACGTCATACTTCCACCAAGGATGGTAATGATTTGGGAAGTACGGTTTTTATGGGCTCTACCAATGCCAAACAACCGTCGCTCATTAAAGAGCCCGCCCGTCGGTTGACTTTAAATCTTTCCGGTCGTCCGTCGGAGAATCCTCCGCAACCGCTTTGGGGTCGACGACCGATATCATGGTTATCGGTTATCCTTAATATATACCGTGCTGCCGCTGATCCTTCCATTAGTAGCATGGTGATAACTTCCCGTCATTTATCGATGGGGTTGGGTCAAGCGCAAGAATTTCGTAATGCTTTGAGATATTTTCAAAGTAAGGGGAAAAAAATTATTTGTCATCTCTCTTATCCCAATAATATCTCTTATTATGTCGCCAGTGTCTGTGATTCGATATTAATTCCACCGGTTAGTCAATTGAATTTGGTGGGTTTAAGAGGGGAGTTGACTTTTTATGGAGGAACTTTAAACAAATTAGGTATTGATGTTGATTTGATGCGTATCGGGAAATATAAATCAGCGGCGGAAAGTTTTACGAATGAAGAAGCCAGTCAAGAGAATAAAGCTCAGTTAAATCGCATCCTTGATAATTTGTATGAACAGTTTGTAAAGGGTATCGCTAAAGGGAGGCGTATTTCCAAAGATTCCGTAAAAAAGCTTATTGATAATGGTCCTTATACTTCTGCCGAAGCATTAAAATTCGGGCTTGTGGATGGTTTGAGTTATCGAGATGATATGAGGGAAAGTTTATTCTCATTTACACCGGTAATATCATTTAGGCGCTATTTGTCGGATACTTTGGTAAATGATAGCTGGAATGACAAACCAACCTTAGCGGTGGTGGTGGCTGACGGTGAAGTGACTGATGATAACGGTGGTTATCCTTTTTGGGGGAAAGAGTCCGATGTGACTCCTTTTAAAATGGAAAAAGCTTTCGATAAAACAATTAAAGATCCGTATGTAAAAGGGGTTGTCTTTCGTATTAATTCTCCCGGTGGTTTGGCCTTGGCCGGAGATAAAATTTATCATGCGGCGAAGAAAGCGGTAAAATCTAAACCGATGGTTGTTTCAATGGGAAATGTGGCGGCATCGGGTGGTTATTATATCGCTATGCCCGGAAGTTATATTTTTGCCGACCCCGCTACAATAACCGGTTCCATCGGTATTTTCGGGGGAAAAGTTGAGTTAAGTAAGTTTTATAAAAAGATTGACCTCGGCAAAGAGTTATACACTCGTGGAAAATATGCCGGAATGATGAGTGATATTCGTCCTTTTACCGAGGATGAACGCGCCAAGTATTTCAGCCAAATGAAAGCCATGTATGAGCATTTTGTTAAGTTGGTAGCTGATAATCGTAATCTGCCTTCGGATTCTATTGACCATATTGCTCAAGGGAGGGTATGGACGGGTGAAGAAGCTTTGGGTAATGGCTTGGTCAATAATTTGGGCGGTATTAAACAAGCCCTTGACTTTACGGCACAACGATTGCAAATCAAAAGTTACAATATCAAGATATTACCCGAAAAAAGGCCTTTTATAATATTACCCGGAAAATCTTTTTTTAATATGATGGCTTCAGTGATGTGGCGTAATAAGAAAAAGGGAAATACTTTTCTCAATCAAATAGTTCCTAATAATGCGGAGTTGTTGTTTACTCGTCTTCCTTATGATATTGAAATTCAATAAGAGGAAGATATTAAAGTCACTGGTTCAAATAAATGAACGGCTGCATAGGGTAACAGTTGAATCTGATGACACAGGTAATATTATTTTGATATTTTGACAATCATATTTCTTTTT
>JAADHM010000047.1 GCA_013151855.1 FCB group bacterium
CCGGCAAAAACAGGCTAAGTTTTTGGAGGTGGTTTTATTTTTAGACTATTAACAAATAGTTACTTACGTTTATCAACAACAAAAAGCATCCCATCGGGGAATTGGATTTCCAAAGGGATACCTTCTTTCAGTTCTTTGGCGGTTATTTTCAACGGAGAATCTTCTTCACCGTTAAAGAGATTGGTCAACTTAAGATTGGTGGCTTTAAATCCGGCTGCTTTCAAATCCGCTTTGATGATAATTTCCTTCTTTTTAGCTTCCAGTCCATCAGACAACTCTCCCGGTGGAGGAGCAACCACATACAATAAACCTCTTTTGGAACCCAATTGAAAAGAAACATCAACGGAAGGATCGCTACAATAGAGATAAGAAGAGATTTGTTCACCCGTCAAGACCGATTCAATAAATGACAATTTTTGATGATTACCACCCGAAGCAATATCAAAGGCAAAGAAATAAAAACTTCCTTTAAAACGAGATGATGAAACACCAATAACCTTAGTATCGGATTTAATAATTTTCTTCACTTTGGAATCATCGGCACCACGAATAGTACCAAAGATATATCCCGGGAAAGAACTATTTTTATAGCTTATGGTACCAATGCGATAATCCGCTGTGGTTTTGATTCTGAAATGATTTGATAGAAGATGACAATCTTTGAAATTTTCATCATACTTCGGCATCAACCCGCACATGATAACCGATACTCCGGCTTTGACAAGCTCAACAATAGTTTCCTGATCCTTTTCCGACATTATTTCCGTAGAAGGGATAAACAATAGTTTGTATTGTTTCAACGAATCAAAATCTTTGCTTTCCCGAATACCAAAATTTAATTTTAAACGCATCAAATCACGACAAAAACCGATAGCAGACTCATTCATAAGTTTCTTGGTACAATGAAAAGATTTTTTGCTTGATGTTTGCGCCAGCCATGTATATAACCTATTTCCCAAAATAGCGATTTCAGGATTTGATTCCATATCCTCCAACCCGATTTGCGTAATGAGAACATTGAACTGGCGAATCAAATTGTAACCGTCAGAAATAGTACCGTCATTGTGCAAGGGCGCCCCATACCAATGGTCCCGATCGACAAACATATAATGATTGAGTCCTTTAAAGCCAGCCGCCAAACCCGCCGTTAAATAAAACCTTCGGGTACTGTTTTTGATCGGAGCAACCTGTTCTTCTCTTTCCGGTTCTTTTGCTGCCGCACCGGAGATGAACGAAGAAGCAAAAGCAAAACCATACTCGGCTTTCAAAAAACGCGCTTTTACGATCAAATCAAAATAGTTACCTTCGGGGAAAACATTGCTCCCTAAAAAAGGCGAACGGTCTCGGGGAACCAAATTAAAAGCAGGCAACAAATCACCGGTACGAAAATATAAGGAACGAAAAATTAACGGCTCGACCGTATAAGAGTTAAAAAGATCTTCAAGTTGTTCCAGATAAATATTTAACATATATTCACGAAATTTAAACCAATCAATAACTTTGGGGTATTCATTGAATTCCAACTGATGAAATTTACGGGGCGGTTGAACATCTCTAAAACTATTGTTTTTTTCTTTATATTGACTATTCAACTTCTTTACTTCTTCATAAATAGATTCCAAAAAAGGAGGATAATATTTTTCCAATACATCCGGATTATAATCAGCACTATCGGGTTCTAAAAGTCGACCGTACGAAGTTTCATAATCAAGCTCTACCATAAAAATTGGTCCCCGGGGATGAACATAATTTTTAGTCGTTTCGATAAAAGCTTTGAAAAAACTTCTCAAATGATATTGAAAATTAGGATGAAGATAACTGGGCAAATAAGCTGTTTTTACGCCGTAATCATCAGGTAATTTTTGTTCCTGCCCCAAAGCATCACGCGCGAAGATTTTTATATCATTGAACAAATATTGAGGTAAACCCCCATTTTCAATTTGCCCGCCTACCCATGGACCAGGGCGTAAAATAACCTTAAACCCGAATTCACGAGCTAACTCCAGAAAAACAATAAGATCATTTTTAGGGTCAGTATAACCGCTAAAGTCAAAGTGTTTGAACTCATCTTGATGAATATTCCAAGGTACAGCGGTGGCAATAATTCTAAAACCAGCCTTTTTTATCCGTTCAAAACAAATCGACCAGTATCTTTTCTCAATTCTAAAATAATGTAGCTCTGCTACAAAAGGATGGTAAGTTTCCTTACCAATCGAAAATTTGTTACCAATTATTCCTAACATAACACCTTATATATCAATAGGTTACAAAGTTTGCGGAGTTGGTTTAAACTATAATGATAGTCAATATAATATCTAAAGTCAACAAGAAAGATATAACATATTACATTTCAATTAGTTAACATAATTAGCCAACAATACAACTCGACGCTAACATACCATACAATAAGGAAAAATACACAATAAAACAAAACACTGTCTAATTATTCTCAAATTCTTAATGGTTTTAAATAATTTATCTTCATTAATAAAAAAACCCCCGCTAAAAGCAGGGGTTCAAAAGATATATTTACGATACTATTTCAACAACATCATCTTCTTAGTCTGGACAAAATTATCGGCTTGCATTTTGTAGAAATAAATACCTGATGATACTTTTACTCCCGCATCATTGGTGCCATCCCATTCTTCGACATACTTACCGGCTTCAAGTTGCTCATCAACCAAGGTTTTAATTTTCTGTCCCAGCACATTGTAGATAAGGATACTCACTTTAGATTTGGTAGGCAGATCAAAATTAATTTGGGTGGTAGGGTTAAAAGGATTGGGATAATTCTGCTGTAAAGAAAATTCTGCTGGTAGATTACCTCCACCAATCTCGGTCACCGCCAGCTCATTGGGATTGATAATGGTATAGCACTGCGGGGTCGCATACCAATTAGGAGATATACCATTATTAGGCGGATCGGCGCCCCAAAGCCATTCACCAGCAGGTGGATAATAAGATGAGTCGATACAAATAGTTTTACCGTGATTAGTAGTATCTATTGGTCCAATGGTAATACTATAAGTTACTGAATCAAAACCGGCAGGTAATCCCGGACCAGTAGATAGCCCACCTATTCCACCAAAACCAACGGTATCTGCTCCTGCTCCGTCAACACTATAGGCATTCAAGTAGAAGCCAAAAGCCCAAAAAGCCGACCAACCGGGATAAACAGTATCCGGTACGGTTCCCCCCCAAGTCGCACTATCAGGAGAATAAATGCGAAAACCATTAGTTCCCACACCAAAAATATAATTGGAATCATTCGTAGTACGAATATAAAAAACCACCGGAACCCCTGTTTGAATAGAATCTTGAGTACCATATGCACCATCGACATGATCAATGGTATACCCCGCTCCAAAAGATAAACTAAAGGAAAAAACGACGAGGGCACTCAAGACTAATAAAAATTTGACTTTCATTTTATATAAAGCCTCCATACAAAATTAAATAAGTTTCAAGCTTACATTTATCGTTTAATAAAATTCAATATCAATTTATCAGTTTTCCACCTCCTAATTAATTCAGTTATCTTTATCTTTTAAATATAAATATTTTCCTATTTAAACATTTTAAAATAAAATAAAAACAATTCGAGTCAATAAAAAATACTTCATTTAAATAAAATAATTAATTTTTCACAATTTAATATAACTATATTATTTCTAATTAGCCGGTGGTGGTCCTCCTTTAAACACATAATTAATTAAATATAAAACATCATTGGCATTAACGGTACCATTGCCATCCACATCACCACCATTTGGATCCGGAGCAGGACCGCCATTGAAACTATAGTTTATTAACATCAAAACATCATTGGCATTTATATTTCCATCACAGTCAGCATCTCCGTGAGCACAACCACTTACGACAATTTTACCCGAGGTAAAAACAGGCCAATAGTTACCCCAAATAGTGGTAACATTAGGCGATTTTGTAGAAAGAGTAGTAGTATCGATGGTAACAACACCATCGGTTGCTGAGGCATCGACATTAAAATTAAGATAGATAATAATTCCCGTATCCGGCTTCAAATAATTAGAGCCCGTCGTAACATTTGTTTTCATCAAAATTGCGAATTTCTTGTCAAATCCGGAATAAGCATTCATTGTTACCGATTCAAAATAACCGGTTCTTAAGCCATCTACGGTAAAAGGATTGGCAAGATCCAAACTGACACCATTATTATTGGCATAAGAAAAAACCAACTGAATTTCTTTCACCTGGGCGGTATTAGAAAGATAGATAGGTAACGAAACGGAAGAATTTTTACTTGCTGCCACAGAATCGACAATCATGGTATCAGCGGTAACCCAAACATAATTCTTTAAATACTCTTCTCCCCAACCAAGCGGATTATTTTCATTCTCTTTTAGAGACACCATATAAATTCCAGGATTGGTATAAGTATATAGAGGATTTTGAACCGTAGAACTATCTCCGGTGCCAAAATACCATTTCCAAGCCACCGGTGAATGGGGTGAAAGGTCAGTAAATTGAACCTGCAAAGGTACATTTCCTTGGGTAACATCAGCAGTAAATTTAGCATTAGCCAAAACGGATAGAGCTTGATAAGCATCAATTCTTCCGGATCCAAGAAGCCCTTGGTAAAGAGGGTTAGCATCATATAAAGCAGCCGAATCGGCAGTATTGATAATAATAGAATCAACTTGCTCCTTAGTTAAGGAAGGCATGGCGGATCTAATCAAAAGGGCTAATCCAGCCACCATAGGAGAAGCCATGGAAGTACCGCTGAGAGTGGCTATGGTGGGAGTGTAATGATCGGAATAAGTAGAAAGGATACTGGAACCGGGAGCAGAGACATCAACCCAATCGCCAAAATTGGAAAATCCCGATTTGTTATCTGAATATGCCCCCACTGAAGCCACGGAAATCACCGGTGAACCAGGGATTTGATCAAGATAATCGGGGTTATTTTGATCATCATTACCGGCAGCATGACAAATAGTCACACCAGCGGCAAGAGCATTGTTAACCGCCGCCGAAAGAGCCGATGACGATCCCCAACTGGCGTTTATAACATTGGCACCTTTGCTGGTAGCATAATCAATGGCAGAAGCAGCATTATTCATATTAATATAACCAGTTTCATAACCATTATCAGGATTAACCGCTGAAGCACCGACACGCAAGCATATTATTTTACAACCTTCAAAAGCACGATTGCCACCAAACCAACCACCGGCAATACCAGCCACATCATTACCATTATTAGTGGCGGCAGCAGCTATACCGGCAACATGCGTTCCATGACCGTTAAAATCATTGGGATCGGGGTCAGGAGCCCCGGCATCTTCTCCACTCCATATCGTAAGACCACTCAAACCGGTAAAAAAATCATAACCGATTAAATCATCAACAAGACCATCGCCATCATTATCAATACCATCCAAATCATCGGTATCGTAAACCACGCCATCACCGTCTAAATCCTCACCCGGGTTGACCCATATATTGCCCACCAAATCGGGATGCAAATAATTTATTCCCGAATCGATCAAAGCAAACTTAATGGAATCAGAGCCGGTTTCAATATCCCAAGCGGAATAAAAATTAGGGTCAGGACCGGGAGGTTCCAAAGCCCATTGATTATTCCATTTCGGGTCATTCGGCGCAGCCTTGATGGGCATCGCCCAAACCGGTTCCGCAGACCTGATATTTGGATTTTGTAACAATTCATCAATAACTCTTTTGACCGGAATAGAATCCGGAAATTGAATCTCATAAAAACGGGTAAGATCTTCCATTCCCGAATTTACCGGCGGTTTATTCTTCCGCCATGGGAATATTTTACGAGTATCAGAAACTTGATTTTGATCTAAAATCTTATCTAAACTGGCCAGACCAAAATTTACCTTCCCGAAATTTTTAGCTAAATTATTTAAATTGACATTATCTTCAAATCTAACAGTGACACGTCCCTTTAGCATGAACGGTTTTGGTTGCTCCTGAGGCGTTCCCGGATATACCATCGTATATCCGCTTACGGCAAAGCCACTAATTAAAAAAGTGAAAGTAGTAAAAGTGATAATAACTTTGATCATACTTCTCATTTCGCTATCCTTACCTGTTGTCATTTTTGTTAAAAAGTTTTACTCTCTATATTTATAAACAAAATCTATGCCAAGATTGTTTACCTTAAAATCGACTATTTTACTTATATAATTACTATATCTCTATCTACAATGCAATACATTGCATACTTATGTAATAAATACTTAAACCTTAAATAACATGTAAGGCTTTGATAGGTAACTAATATTTTAATAAGGCGGTTAAATCTGAAATTACATTATAATATAATAAAAAAATATTCTTTTTCAAGAAAAAAAACCATCCCCGATAATCAGGGATGGTTTTTTCATCTTATGTATTGTTTACTAATTAAAATTAGAAACAAGATACAGGTGCTGGACCGCCTTTAAATGCAAAATTAATAAGATACAAAACATCATTTGCATTCACGGAACTATCACCATTCACATCAGCTTCATCCATACAAGTTGGTGCTGGACCACCTTTGAACGCAAAATTGATCATGAACAAAACATCATTTGCATTCACGGAACCATCGCCGTTGGCATCACCTCTGTCACCGACACAGCAACTTTCACAGATATCGACTAAACCGTTACCATCATTATCGGCTATGACACCCGGGAAACCATGGCCGGTAAACCAAGCTTTCGCCTGAGCGACATTATCAATCAGATCAGTCACAGTTCCACTTTGAACAGTTGTCAAAACAGTGTAAACAGTATAGACATCAGTAGCACCAAGATTGAAGTTTGGCTCGTAGCACATAACAGCATGCAAATCCGTAGAAGCATCAGAGGCCACAAAACCGGATTGATGCATATTATCATAAAGCTGTGAGGGCACAAAACCACTGTTGGGATAAACAAGGGAATCGTTTCTAGCCGTATAAGCGCTGTAAGGAACCGTTTGGTGTTCCGTACCATTGAGATATGACTTGATAAAAGCCATACCGCCAAAACGGGTATCGCTTAATGTACAGTTATGATAATCAAATGGACAATCAATAATTGAACAATCAGGAGTGGAATCAACTGGTACTGTTGGATCCCACTCTACACCTTGTTGATAAATCAAATTGCTGGCCGCATCAAAACCACTGACATTTTCTGAACCGGAATCGGTAGGAATATCCCAGTCTG
Organism: FCB group bacterium; assembly: GCA_013151855.1. GTDB lineage: Bacteria > Zixibacteria > MSB-5A5 > GN15 > FEB-12 > JAADHM01. Next base: position 7,212 of record JAADHM010000047.1, read on the forward strand.
TTGCTTCACCAATGGTTAAACCATTATGCGCTTGACCATCATAGGACCAAACCTGTAAGGCTTGAATGATAAAGTCACAAGAATCAACATCCTGCGGAGCAATCCAGATCTTTCTCAAACCTATGGTAGAATCGTGAGTGACAAAAGTACCGGATTGATAAACAGTAAAAGCAGGATCACAGGCAGAAGTTGCCGCATCACCACCAATGGGCATAAAGCCCGTGGAATCAATATAACCTTTACCAAAGATAGACCAATTGAAAAGCGTATCCCCGGCACCGGTAATCCAACCCACTAACGGTGAACCATCATAGAGGTAGGTATCAGCGGTAGTATCACAATCACCGCTGTTCTTATAATCCATATTGGCGCCACCACGATTGCCATTACCTTCATGTCCAAAGTTACCATTAGTACCGGCAACCAAAGAAAGACATTGAGTACTAATCGTATCCCACTTGGGTTTAACAATAGTATCAACCACAAAGAAATTGATGGGGAAGGTATCAATATTATTTGGTGGGGGTTCGTTAGTATTAAAAATCAAGCGACCGATAAGTTCAATACCGGTTCCGCTGTAAACACCACCGTTGTTAAGACTAATCGTGATATCTTCAGTATTACCAAGACCAGAAGGAACTGAACCACTAACGCCACTATAAGCCAACCAACCGGAAGGCCCGTTATCTTCTTCGGTAGCTACCGAATAAGTTAAAGCTGCGTTACCAATGTTTTCAACGGTAAGAGTAGTATCTGATTGAGTACCCGGTTTAGTCCACGCCGGGAAATCAATCTTTCGCATCGATAACGACATCCTCGGATTGGGAACCGGCTCCACACAAGCCATTCTAAACCAGTTCACTTCATCATTTTGCCAGGTACCTTCATTTTGAACAATACCACCAGCATCTTTATCGTGGATATATTGGACATCTAAGTAATAATCACCGGTGTAAGAACCGCTAGGATCAACAATTGTTGCACCAGTCCAATCATCACCAGTTTGATTAGCAATACCATAACGAGCCATTGAAGGCCAGTTATCGTTATCACAAGGAGTACCGTTACCAGGGGTAGGACCACAGTCCGGAGAATAAGAATTGGTAAGATTTCGACCGGCATCCCAGGTCAAACCACCATCAGATGATACCGAAACCCAGAGGTCACCATTAGCGGCACCACCGGTATCACCGGTACCACCCTGAGCACGACCGGCACAGTCATCTTCAACACCAGCGGGGATATCATTATATTGTACCCACATGGCATAAATTTTACCATCACATTCAGAAACCGACATTTTGGAGATGTTTATATTCCATGCGCCAGGAGTACAAATAGTCTGATCCCAGTCAGCATTAGCGACCGTACGAATATAAGGGTTGTTTTCAGACCAGTGGAAAAGACGACAATTATAACCCCAGCCATCGGTTATCGGATCAGCCGGCCAAACAACAGCAGAATAGAGAATATGAAGATTGCCGGATTGGTCAATCAAAGCTGATAAATCGGTATAAGGACGGAATCCGGATTCACCATTAACATTTTTAGTCACGTTAACACGCGGTTCCCAGGTTTGTCCTTGGTCGTTGGAAATCTGATAATAAATATCATTATCCCATTGAACTTGAATCGTAGAAGTACCGGAACAGGTATCACAATCCCCCGGGTCAGGCAGGTTAGCCGTCCAGACCAAAGCTACTTTGTCACCATTAGGCTCACAAGCAATATCTTGAGAAATATCAAAAACCGTATCGACCACATACGGAGGATAATCCCAAGAACCGGTAACATCGGTACCAACCTTACGGAAATACATAATGGCCTGAGGATCAGCCGCATTGGCTTCTGAAACCTGAGCAAATGCATGCAAAACCGTATCGGTACCATATTGGTAACGAATCTTCGGCCAAATAGCTTGAGATGGATCCGTAGTTTGATCATATCCCGCTACACTATCAGGTACACGCGAACCACTTCCAAAGAATTCAAACGCCGCACCAAAGTCAAAATAAATTTGAGTTTGATATACCCCGTCACCGGTTTGATTATGACCACCTGCGACAGCACGATCGTCAGGGGTAACATCAAGGGCTACATAACCGGCATAATGGTCATCAGGTTGTATACCAATGGCTCCAATAAACGAACCTGGACCGGGTGAACCAGCAACTGAGATATTATAAGCATTATAACCATATTTACGAGCATCAAATGATGGTCCACCCAGATACATCCATAGAAAATGAACATATTGAGACGTTCCGCCATGTGCTCTGCCGATTAAACGTCCCATAGTACCATTCTGTTGATAATCATACCAAGTGTTACCAACTTGTACCCCGGGAGAAACCGTTCCTGCCTCCGGAGTTTTATCATAAGCAGAAGCGCCCAAAGAAGTTTTACTACCATTATGAACAACATAATTATGCTCATTAGGGAAGGAGTATATCATTGCTTTATTGATGTAATTAACAGATACACGCTTCTTCACGGGCGACTTGGCAGCAAATGCTGTCATTGCCAAAAAAGCAAATAACAGTAAGGAGAGAATTAAAATAGTAGAAGTTCTCCTTAACATCCATCGCTCCTTTCGAGAGTTAAAAGTTCCCAACTTATTTCGGTATATTTGTGAAATAAGTCTGTGCGAAAAAATAATGGAAAGCGTTAAACGACCAATCGTTTCCATTTAAAACAATCAGCCAAGTTTAAAATACTCTTTTTTATGGATACACCTCCCTTCAATAAACCCACTAATATCAACAATAGGGTTATTGGTTTTAGGGTTAAATATGTCCGTAACGAACTTTTGAAGCAATAGTTCAATTAAATAATTTCGCTAAATGTTCTCCATAAACTACTAAAAACGTCAAAACTCTGAAGCATTCACTATAACATATAACTTCTCTCATGCGAGAAAAACGTAAGACACACAGCTCAAAATATTGTCTTCACACTCTAAGACAACACAGTATTATAATAATTGGATATCCGTTTTATGTCAAGTATTTTTCTAAAGTTAATATCAAATTATCGTTTAATAATGCATAAAGAAAGCATAAAAAAAACTGCCTTAGACAGGCAGTTTTTATAATCAAAAGAGAGAAATCTCAACTACGCAATTATTGCGGTGGTCTGGGACCCGCTTTATACATATAATTAACAAGATAAGCAATATCAGCAATATTTATGGTACCGCTTCCATCCACATCTCCAACAGTTAATGGGGTAGGATCGGGACCATTTCTAAACATATAATTAGCTATATAAACAATATCATTCATGGTGTATTTGTTGTTGTAATCAAGATCACCACGTTGGAAACTACGTACTCTCAAATTAGTAATCATCGTATCGGAAGCTAAAAGGGAATCGGTAACAATAAAAGTTACTTGAGTAATATTATTAACTTCCGTTGAGTCCGGATTATAAGTGTATACCGCCGAACCATTTCCCGAATCTACAAAAGTAGCTGTGGCTAAAACAGGAGAAGCGGTAATTGCAAGTGGTCCCATTTCAGGGTCAGAAGCGGTAACCAGAATTTCCGCTCCTATAGAAACATAGACATCAGTCGTATCCGCCAAAGTAGTTGTAAATACCGGTGGTTGATTACCAGCTTCGGTAACATCAATTTCCACAATTTGAGTATCAGCAGCCAACTTATCATCAACAGAGATAAAACTTACAAAATACTGACCCGATTGTGTATAGTCGGGGATAAAAGTAAAGACTTTTGCATTTACAGAACCGACAAAGGTGGCATTAACAGGCAAGTTTTCAGCCCGAAAATCACTTATAGTACCACTATCGGGATCGATTGTTCCCACGTTAAAGCTAAGAGTATCTCCTTCCAAAATAGTAAAGGGACCAGTACCTTTTGAGAAAATCATCGTTGGAGGTTGATTGACATCGTAAACCTTGATGGTTCTTATTTGAGATAAAGTAATTAACGAAGTGTCCACAGCATCCCTAATTAAAAATCTCAAATTATAAAATGAAGGCGTGGGATAATCTCCCTGGAAAAAGTCAGGCATAAAAGTCAAAACACCGACGCCATTACCAGAATCCACAAAAGTCATATTGGTAGCCAAAGAATCAGTCCCATCAAGAAAAGCTTCAATGGAAGGAATGGTTGAATCCGGATCTTGGGCATAGATTAAGAAATAAAGAGTGTCTCCCTCATTGATATCAGCACCATCAAGTGGAGTATAATAAATAGGAGGACGATTAGTATCGGCTACCGTTATGGTAACAAATTGAGAATCATATAGTAAAGCATCAAGCGAATCAAGAGCATAAAAGGTAATACCATAAACACCGGCATCAAAACCACCAGGAGTCCAATTAAAGGTGCCTGTACCATCGTTATTATCGACAAAAGTCGCCGCTCCCGGTAATGGTGAAGCGGTCAAAACCGGTGTATTGAGATCAAGATCATAAGCACTAACGGTAAAGTTAAGATTATGTAATTCCATAACCGAGGTATCAGCAATAGGGTTGAGAACCGGAGTTTGATTACCCGCTTCTGTCACCGTAAAGGTCACAATGGTCGTATCATTCAAAAAACCATCACTCACGACTATACCAACATTATAAGTCCCCGACTGAACATAAGAGGGAGTAAAATGATATGACGCCACACCGCCACCACTATCCACAAAGACAAAGTTTTGGGGAATATTGCTGGTGGTATCCAAAAAGATGGTTACCGGTAAAGTATCAGGATCATGGGCAGTGATAATTCCATCCAAGGTATCACCTTCCATAACAACCGGGCTGGGGATAGAATCAAAAACGGGAGTTTGATTGCCAGCTTCATAAACCTGAATTAAAACTATTTCTTTATCAATATCAATACCATCAAACGCTTTAAAAGTCACACTGGCTAAACCGGATTGAATATAATTAGGGGTAAATATAAACTGTGCGGTACCGTCACCATTGTCGGTAAAACTTGAATTGTCGGGCATATTTTCCGCTAAAATAGCTGGGGGAGGACCATCGGGATCGCTGGCAGTAATATTAACAATCAGCGTATCCCCTTCCATAACTGTTTTCGGTCCGATCGAATCCAAAACCGGCGGGATATTCGCTGTTACCACCGTAATAGTCACAACCTCACTATCCACATTGATAGTATCACTGGCATAGAATGTTACCAAATATACTCCCGCTTGAGAATACTGTGGTACCCACCAAAAATTACCGGTACCATTGCCACTATCGGTAAAAGTAGCACCGGTTGGTAATAAGGAAGTGCTCAAAAGAGGAACAGTGCCATCGGAATCGCTGGCCATAATATTGAAAGTCAACAATTTATTTTCCACTACCGATTTGGCACCGATAGAATCAAGAATTGGTGAGCGGTTATTATTATTGACTGTTATAGTAACTACCTCGCTATCTATGAATACTGTATCACTAGCATAAAATGTTACGCTATAAACACCTGCCTGGGTATATTCCGGTAACCAGTTGAAACTTCCAGCACCATTTCCACTATCAACAAAATTCGCTCCAAGCGGCAAAGTAGAAGTTGTCAAAAGGGGAATAACAGCCCCATCCGGATCGGTGGCGGAAACCCCGAAGCTCAACAAGACGTTCTCGGTCGTGCTCTGCGCTCCGATAGGATTCAATACCGGCGGTTGATTACCCGCATCGGCTACGGTAATGGTCACAATCTCACTGTCCGTATCTACCCCGTCACCGGCATAAAAAGTCACATTATAAGTCCCCGCCTGCGTGAAGTCCGGGGTCCAATCGAAGGTTCCGGTACCATCGGTATTATCGGTAAAAGTCGCTCCCGTCGGTAGCGTTGAGGTCGTCAAGGTCGGAATGGTGCCGTCGGGATCGGTGGCGGAGACGCCAAAGCTCAACAAGACGTTCTCGGTGGTGCTCTGTGCTCCGATAGGATTCAACACCGGCGGCTGATTGCCGGCATCGTTAACCGTTATAGTCACAATCTCACTGTCTACCGCCGAAGAAGCA
>JAADHM010000032.1 GCA_013151855.1 FCB group bacterium
ATGCGATTTCCGAGTTTACCTCCATACTTTCAATCCCTTGTTTACTAAGGAAAGTACTTAAAAGGTTTTCATGATTAGATAAATCAACTCTTTTTACAAACCGTTCGATAAACTTTTCAAGTTCTCCCATAGTGATATGCTTTTTAAAAAGGATAGAATCCACATCGAGAATTTGCATGAATCTGGTGACTTCTTCATTGAAAATACTATCTTTGAGACAAATATTGAGGATAAAGAGCTGTCCGTTTTGAAGGTTTATATTAATATACTTTTTAAACTTAAAAATATCATTAAAAACCAAAAATGGTTTTCCAACCGCTCGGGAAGCAGAGGGATGGTTGGGACCGTAAATAGCCACCTTTTTGCAGGCAACGGCGAATTCCCGCAAAAGAGAATTAACCAGTTTTTTAAGGTTTACATGCAAAACAGCTTTTCCGGTTGATAAATCAATAATTTGATACATCTTCATCTCCAAAACAAATAATCATTCCCTTTTCGGTGGCGACATAAACACGCTCACCGTCCGACACCGGTGATTGGATAAGAGCTCCTTTCAAATGACGTTTCTCCACCAAACTGCCATCGGAAATATTCAAAGAGTAAAAATCGCCAGCCATAGTGCCGAACAAGACATATTCCCTTACTACCACCACGGAGGAATTGATAACATCCACAGCATTATAACGCCAAATGATAGTTCCATCGTAAGCATTTATCGCCACCACTTCTCCGCCGTTATCGCCTATGTATAAACATCCTTTAGCGAAAGCGGGTGAAGTCCAAACGGGATATGGAAGTTTTCTTTTCCACACCACGCTGCCGCTATCGGAATCAAGGCTATAAATATTTCCCTCCATATCGGCAACAAAAACAAAATCGTTGTAAACTACCGCTCCTACCAGAGGATTATCCAACGACACTCTATATATTTCTTTACCGTCGACAACCGAAACAGCATATAAAATATTCTTATCTGCCGGTTGAAAAATTTTACTATCTCCGCAAGTGGGTGGGACACTTAATCTGCCTTCGGTTTTAAAAGACCATATTCGTTTACCATTAATCAGGTTAAAAGCGGTCAACAATCCCTCTCCGGAGTTGATAATCAAACGGTCTTTTATTATTATCGACCCCCAAGAAACATCCTTTAACGGCTCCTTCCAGATAACTTTGCCCTTCAAAAGATTAATACATTTCAATAAATTTTTGGGTGGTCCCACGGCAAAATAAGCTAAACTGTCTTTAATGGTCACTCCTGATTGCGGAATTCCTCGGGGCTTAATACAACCTTGGAATTGGCCAAGATATTTATCAATAAATTTTATCTTATTTCTGGTTCCCGGATATATTAAGGTATTATCATAGATAGTTAATGGGCCCGCCGGTTTATCGTTGGATTTATACTCCCACAAAATACTTAACCTTCCTGAAAAATGTCCTTTGGTAACGCTTCCCGTTGAAGAAGAGTCATTGCGATAAAAAGGCCAAACATTTTCATCGGGTAGCTTTTCATGTTGCAACCGATACTTGGTGCTACAACCGAAGCTAAACATCAAAATAATGATAATGATTATGCTTTTGTTTTTCATATTTTCAAAAATTCCACCCAAAAAAGAAGTCAAAATCAGTATGGGGACTAATTGTTTTATAATCGGTCGTGCGGGTAAAATCGAAGCGCAGTACCACCAAATACCCCAAGGAGACCCTGAAACCGGTTCCGAAAGAACCATAAAATCGGTCAAAATAGTCATCCCACGCCGCACCGGTATCATAAAATAAAACACCGCGAATTCCTCGAAAATCAAGACCGCCAAAAGGAAAACCGATGAGTAAATTATCTATCAAAGGGAATCTCAACTCGTTGGAAGCGAATAAAATATGGCGGTTGTAAAAAGCTCGGCGGTCATACCCGCGAAACGACCAACTTCCCCCAAAATAAATACGCTGGGGTTCAATGCCGCTTGAGGAATAAACAAAAAGACGGTTAGCAAAAGCGGAATAGCGTCCCAAACGAAAATAATGCCTCACATCAACGGAAATCAATCTGTTAAAATTATTCATATCATTTAAAGAAGTGGTAATTCCTAAGGTAAGATTGTAACGGCGCCCGTCAATAGGACCGGAGATATCCCATAAAGAATTGTCATAAACCCAGCTCACGTAATTGGTCATCAAAACCTTCTCGCGGTCAGGCAAGCCGTATCTCCGTTCCCGTTTGGAATATCGGGTAAGAGTAGTAAAATCGATGCGATGAAATTTCGATACGGGATAACTGAACAAAGAAATTACCCCCGCTTGACGCTCATAATAGTAACCATCGTAATCATTATAATATTCGTCATAAAGATGGTAAGCGCCAAACCCCCAATTTAATCTATTCTCTTTATTGATAATGGTAAAACCAAAATTAAAAGATTCCAAAAAATTATCTTTACTCTCCGCCGTATTGGTCAAAAGAAAATATATGGCGTGGTTACCCAAGACATCGGAAACCGCCGCTTGGAAACCACCGATAGAACCATAAACAGGGTCATATCCGATAGAAGATTGGGCAATATCGAAAGAATAATCGGTATCATACTTGATGGAAGTTTTCCGGTATTTGGCGGCAATCATTTGAGGTTTCCATTTTCTTAGATTAGTAACTATGGGAGATTTGATTTTTTCCGGTTTTTCGGGAAGTTTCATCATATAGATTTGAAACCCCCAATTTTCATAACCGGTATAAACAAGCTTCTTCTTATCTGAGGAAAGGCGCGGATTAAAAGCACCGGTTACATAAGTCGACTGACAGGTAATAGTGTTATTATCTTCGCCTTCGGACGAACTCGCTGTGGCGAGGGCAAGAAAAAATAAATTGAAAGTGCCCATACGGTCGGAGGAAAAATATATCCCCTTTTCCGTACATTCAGGCGTTTGATCCCGATACAATCCGTAAGTAAGTTGCCGAATATTACCCGTAGCCAGATCAAGCTTAAATAAATTCAAAGCACCCGCATCACCTTTGGGACCTCTATCCGATGAAAATATTATCCCTTGGCCATCAACGGTATAGCACGGATCAGTGTCATAATATATATCATCGGTCACCTGTCGATAGGTGCCTTTTAATAAATCAAAGACATATAAATCGGTAAAACCGCTTTCTTTCACCCCGGAAAAAATAAACTCGGTACCATCGGGAGAAAAGCGGGGCGAACGAACCGCAACCAAGTTATTAAATTCATAGCGCTTGATAACTTGGTGCTGATTCAAATCATAAATATAAATGACGTCATGTTCTTTTGACTTTGAAGAAAAAACCACTAAACCGGAATCATTGGCATCAATACCGGAACGAAGTAAATACAAAGATTCAAAATCCGCAGAGCGCTCCCCTTTAACCAAAGTTTTTATCTCGCCTTTACTACCCTCAAGAGGTTTTAGATAGATACCCGTATAACCCATCCTGTTGGCTTTGAATACTATCCAATCTTTTTCACCGTGGCCATCATCCCACTTAATAGGCACAGCTTTGACATTGTAACCGCTGTGGGTAAGTTTTATTGATTTCATCTCCGGCATATCCAGACTGTCCATCTGGGGGAAATATTTCTTTTTCAAACCGTATGACCATTTTCGAGACACTTCGCTTAGATTATCGCCCAAAGTAATTTTTACGATTTCATCAAAGGTATTTCCTTTGTACCAATTATCGAAAATCTTGGTCAATTTATCAGCCCCGTAATAGTCATTGATAAAGCTGCAAATCGACTCCCCCAATTTATACATAAAATAAGAACCGCGTATTTGATACAAATGGGGAATGGTAACCAAATTGCCGTTTAACACCATATCTTTCACGATCATATCCGCTTCGGTATCCCAATCCTTAGACCAGTATTCGGCGATACCTTCGGTAAACCACAAGGGCGGATAAGCATAACGAAGGCGGCTTCGTCGCTCGGTAACGGCATCCAGCTTGGAGAGAGTAAAGACATGAACCAACTCATGTTGAATAACATGTTTGAAATCTTGATAAGAGCCATGAAAAGGCACCACCACACGCCCTTTGAGAAACTCGGTAAAGCCACCCACCGATTCCGGCAACAGCCCCGGGGTAACATTAGTTTGCCCAAAATAAGAAGGAGAGGAATAGATTATTAAAGGAATCTTTTTGGTAACTTCGTGATTAAATCTCATCGCTAAAGTGCGGTAAGAATTTTCGGCTATCTTAGCGGCAATAGCGGCAACTTTTGATTCCTTAGTATAAAAATAAATCTTAAAATGCTCGGTGGTCATTACCTGCCAGTCAAAGTGAGTATATTGGACTTTATTCTTCCCGAAGTAAAACTGGCATTTCCCTGTCTGAACCGAAACAACCACAATGGCTAAACTAAGAACCCAAAGAATAAATTTATGGTATTTTTTACCCTTTAAATAATTCATTGTGAGAGATAATTTTATTACGATTTCTAATGAATTTAATCAACACCTACCATTTAAGAAATATATATAACTACCATATCCTTTTTTAATAATATTTCTTCATAAAAAGGCATACTATGTTTATATCGGACAGGTTATTCTATCTATTGAATAATTTGGGTATCATAATGGCAATTTTTACAATAACTCCCCGTTAATCCTTCGACCGAGATATGATAACCGGTGCGCTTAATCAATAGACGGCCACACTGCGGACAATAGGTATTAGCGCCATCGGTAGTGAAAATATTTCCCAAATAGACGTATTTCAACTTTTTTTGTGCAATCTCTTTGGCTTTTAACAGTGTTTCTTTGGGCGTAGCGGGAATATCGAGTTTATAATTGGGATAATAAGCGGAAAAATGTAATGGAATAAACGGCGATAAAGAAGCCACAAAATCGACCAAAGCGGTTAAATCCTCATCGGAGTCATTCTTGGTGGGAATAATTAAATTGGTCAACTCCAAATGAGCTTCCGACTTTGCAATAGTACGAATATTATTTAAAACCGGTTCTAATTTAGCTTTGCAAACTTTTTTATAGAATTCGGAAGATATTGCCTTTAAATCAACATTGATAGCATCAATATATGGCAGTAGCTCATCCAGAGGTTGCGGATTTATATAGCCGTTGGATATCAAAACTACTTTTAGTCCGTTTTTTCTCAATAACGGCGCCACATCCATAATATATTCAAACCAAATCATAGGCTCGGTATAAGTAAACGCCACGCCTATTGATTGCTGTTGAACGGCGGTGGCAACCAATTGCTCGGGTGAGGTATAAATAGTTTTCACGTTTTTTTGTGATATTTCCCAATTCTGACAATTTATGCAGGCAAAATTACATCCGTTGGGACCGGTGGAAAGAATTTCTCGCCCGGGATAAAAATGATACAACGGTTTTTTCTCGATGGGATCGATAGCAATGGTTACCAGTTCCCCATAGTTATCAGTAACCAATTGCCCTTTTTCATTAAAGCGACTTCCACAAATTCCCGTTTTTCCGGGCGTTAAACGACATTCCGCCGGACAGAGATGGCATATCACCATATCGTTTTCCAATTTCTCGAAATATTTAGCCGGTTTAATCATTTTCCTTAACCGCTTTCAAATAATTGACAGCATCCAGCAAATCTTCGACAATAGGGATCTCTTTATAAAAATCCAAAGCTTCTATTTCTTCTTTTTGCTTGTTGCCATATCCCGTCTTTACCATAATAGAGGTAGCGCCGATAACTTTCCCTAAATTAATATCATCAACTTTATCCCCAATTACAAAAGATTTCTGTAAATTTATACCCAATTGATAAGCGGCGTCTTCCGCCATACCGGCCGAGGGCTTGCGGCAGTTACATTCAACGGCGTACTCATCAACGGTACCTTCCGGATGGTGGGGGCAATAATAAATAGCGTCAACATAAACATTATGTGTCACCAACATTTCTACCAAACGGGCGTTTACTTTTTCAACGGTATTAATATCAAAAAAACCACGCGCCACTCCGGACTGATTGGAGATGACCACTATTTTATACCCCAACCGCTGGACAATTTTCAGAGCCTCGATAGTGCCCGGTATAAATTCAATCTCATCGGGATGGGAAAGAAAATGCTTATCAACAATAAGCGTTCCGTCACGGTCAATAAAGACCGCCCGATGATTATTGATATCGAAACGAAGTATTTCCGCTACCGCATTGGACACTATCTCCGGTCGGATGCGAGTAAAGCAATATTGTTTGTCTCGATAACATTTTTTTTCACCATGTAAAGAACAGGGGCGGCAGGATTCGTTAACTTGCATCACCCTGTCGTGTAATCCCCGGGGAGCAAACCCCAAAACCGGATGAGTGGGACCGAAAAAAGCCATAACCAGTGTTCCCACCGATGACGACAAATGCGCCACACCGGAATCGTTGGCGACGGTTAAAGCGGCTTTGGAAATAATTGCCGTCAGTTTCTTAAGGGGACAATCAACCAGTTTCAAAAAATGGGAAGAATTAATATTTTTTTCGGGACTTTCTTTCCCTTCGTCGGTGGAAGTTATCGCCCAAATAATTCCCACTCCATCGGACTTATGTAAATTAACCGCCATTTCCGCAAAACGTTCCAAGGGCCATTGTTTGGTAGGATAAGAAGCTCCGGGAGCAACGACGATAAATACTTTATTATTTTTTATAAATTGATTGATGGAATCATCGAATACTATCTCAGGGATCTTAAGCATCGGTCTTTTGCTGTAAACTCTGGCTTTTAGTTTTTTTATTGCTTCGTTGTAAAGGTCGATGGTATGAGGCCAGTAGTCGGGAATTACTTTATTTTTTACCGCCATTAACCGTTCCATACGTCTTTTGGGATAGACGACGACTTTATCGGCGGAAATTATTTTGCGCCCCCACCAAGAGCGAATATTTCCATGTAAATCAACAGTGATGTCAAAATTATACTTATCAAGTTCTATAAGCAGTTTGAAATATTTCGCCAAAGAAGTATTGTCAGGCAAAGTAACTATTTCATCAATACCATCAATTAGTTCCACCAGAGAACGATACTTTTCTTTGCATAAATATACTATATGACTTTGGGGATAATTTATTTTTAAATTGGTAACGGTCGGCGAAGTTAAAACAATATCGCCAAGTGAACCGAAGCGAATAATGAGAATTTTTTCTTTCATTTACCAGAAAAGATACAAACCAAAAACCCCGAGAGCAAAGCAATAATAACCGAAATATACGAATTTCCCCTTTTTTATAACCGATAACACCGCATAAATGGCAAAAAAAGAAGTAATAAAAGTCACCACAAACCCAAGCGAATAAGACGGTAAAAGAGTGGCATTGATCGTCATTAACTCTTTAAGTTTGAAAACTCCGGCACCCAATATCGCCGGTATCGCCATCAAAAATGAAAACTCAGCCGCTTCCGATGGCTCCACACCGGCGAACATACCGGTAGAAATAGTTGTCCCCGAGCGCGATATCCCCGGAATAATAGCTATTGCCTGACCAATACCAATTATAAGAGAAGTCAACAAACTGACCTTCTTTTGGCCAACTTTCACAAAACCGGTACTTACCAAAATAGCACCTGTTGCCAGAAGCATCCACGAGGTCATAAAAGGATCGGAAAAACGATTTTCAAAGAAATCTTTAAAAAGCAAAACAGCAATTACAGCCGGTATGGTAGCTATTATTAAATACAATACCACCGACCGTTCTTTGACCATTTGTTTTACAAATAACGATTTGATAAGCAAAATGATTTTGGAACGAAAATAAATTAATACCGCCAATAACGACCCGAGATGTACCATCACTTCAAAAGAGATACCCGATTCCTTTACATTGAGCAGAGTTTTGGCTAAGACCAAATGACCCGATGAAGAGACGGGCAAAAATTCGGTAAGACCTTGCAGAACACCTAAAATAACAGCATCGTAAAAAGACATTTACTTTTCGCTTTCACTAAACAGAGGGAAATATAACTAAAACTATAACATCACTATAAGACATTCATATCCAACCCGAAGAAAACACCATCGTTGCCATCGATCTGAAATTCGCCATAAAAGTTAAGCACCTCGGAAACATTCCATTTTACCCCCGCATTTAACCCCACTTCCAGATTGGACTGGGAATCAAGCATCGGGTCATCAAAACTGAGGTATTCCAAGCGGGCATTAAAGCGTCCGTATGGTGTGATTCTTTGATGATTGCTTAACTGAAGCGGATAGGAACCTATCAATTGACCACCGAGAAGAAATACGGTGTAATAATCCATATTGTAGTACTCGCTAAAAGCACCCAAAGCCATATCAAAAGGTCCGTTGTTAACACCCTTCACACTAATCAGCTGATATTTAAAATCGGCTCCGACACCAAGCTGGGTATTAATTATATCGTTATCAACTAAAGCTATTTTCAGACGGCCATCGGTATTGGCGGAGAGACCATAAGTAAAACTGGCTATAAATGAAGTATTGTCCGCCAAACCAAGCCCCAGACCAAAAGTCCCCTGCCCCATTCCTAACGTCCGGGCGGTACTAAAACTGCCAAAAGGAGTTCCTTGGGAAGAAGCGGCAAAACTATTAGAGATAATCAGTATGATTGATATTAGACTTAAAAGAAAAACTTTTTTCATGATAACATTCCTTTGTTTAATCTTTTTCATTCAACTTCTCAATATTATTTTTTTCTCTGTATGGCGTCAACTAAAAAGCAACATATAAAAGTATAAACGTAAACCACCGTTAAAGTTTCATAAAGATTATATTAGTTGACTTTGAAGGAAGGTCTATTTTTTATATAAGTTTATTAAACTTATACTTTTTTACATAATTATTTTGAAGATGCATTGCAAAGCGAATATAGATACCCTCCCTTTATTCTTCAGGAGTTTAACCTATGGGAAATAACTTGGAAAAAAATCAGAATATCAAAAGTAGCCGCGGAAATTGGACAGGCCATTTGGGGTTTATTTTAGCCGCCGCCGGTTCTGCTATCGGTTTAGGAAATATCTGGAAATTTCCATATATTACCGGTGATTATGGCGGTGGCGCCTTTGTTTTGGTTTATCTCATCTGCGTCGTTATCGTGGGTTTGCCCTTAATGATTGCCGAGTTGATGATCGGTCGCCATTCTCAAAAAAATCCCGTCGGAGCTTTTAGAAAACTGCATTACCAAAAAACCCCATGGCAAATAACGGGCTGGTTGGGGATTGCTTCGGGTTTTTTGATTCTCTCTTTCTACTCGGTCGTAGCCGGTTGGGCGTTGGCTTATATTTTTAAATCCCTCGTCGGTTTTAGCGGAACTTCTCAGCATATTCAAGGAGAGTTTATCGCTTTGGTCACGCACCCTTCGGCTTCTATCTGGTGGCATACCGTCTTTATGGCGTTGACTATCGCTATCGTAATCGGAGGCGTTCAAAAAGGTATTGAAAGATGGTCAAAAATTCTCATGCCGGCATTGTTTCTTATCTTGTTGGGCTTGATGTTGTATGGGTTGTTCTTTACCCATGGTGGGATACAAGCCTTAACTTTTCTTTTTAAACCGGATTTCCATAAACTTTCCGCTGAGGGAATGCTCTCCGCTTTGGGGCATGCTTTTTTCACGCTTTCTTTGGGGATGGGAGCGATGTTGACTTACGGAAGTTATATGCGAAAAAACGAGAGCATTGTCCGCGATGCCATAACCGTCTCTATTCTCGACACGGTTATTGCTCTGATGGCGGGAGTGGCTATTTTTTCACTGGTTTTCCATTACGGAATGAAACCGGGGCAATCGGTGGGACTAATTTTCAAAACCCTGCCGGTGCTTTTCGCCCAAACAGGACCTCTTATTTCCGTTCCTTTCTTCATTCTGCTCACTTTTGCCGCCTTAACTTCCGCTATCAGCCTCTTGGAAGTGGTCGTCTCTTATTTTATCGATGAAAAAAACTGGAGCCGAGTTAAAGCCACTTTGATTTTAGGCGGAGCTATTTATCTCACCGGTATTTTATCGGCGGTTTCCATGTGGACAATTTCTTTCCGCGGCAAGCAACAGGGGTTTTTGGATATTTTTGATTTTATCACCACCAATTATATGCTGCCGATAGGCGGTTTATTGACCTGCTTGTTCACCGCTTGGGTAATGAAAGAAGCCAATAAGATAGAAGAGCTTGGCTCCAAGGGATTTTTATATAAAGGTCTGATATTTTTCCTGCGTTATATCACCCCTATTGCGGTTTTGCTGGTTATTCTGAATGGATTAAAACTATTGCCGTTCGTTGATTATAAATAGGTAGCATATTAAAGTAGGAACACGCCGGGGCGTGCTCTTATAATTAGGGGTGAACAAACCATTACAAAAGGGAAGCATTTTTGTCTTGCCTTTTTAACTGAAATTCGTAAATTACTGTTTGATATCGGGGATGGAGTTTCCCTTCAAAACCGCCTATTGGGCTGATAACTCCTGCACAATAAATATTCTCTTGGGAGCCGATAAAAAGCGAGATAATTATCTCCCCAAGAATTAGCGGTTGTAGGAGTTTTTGTGGCAGATTCCAAGCTGAAAAATACAGATTTAAAAATAACAACTCATAATAACCAAAATTACGGCAAAAATAATATCAATAACTCTCCATTGAAAATTGATACCTCGATTCTATCTTCATATCTGGAAAAAGCTATCGCCTGCCTTGAGAAGACCAACGTTAACACTTCAAAAGAAGTAAAACATCTGCAAAGCCTAAATGCTCGGTTACAAGAGGGACAGTTTCATCTGGCGGTATTGGGACAATTTAAAAGAGGCAAAAGCACTTTTCTCAATGCTCTGATAGGCAAAGCTATCTTACCTTCGGCGGTCACTCCTTTAACAGCCATTCCCACTTTTATTTATTACGGCTCTTCTAATAAATTGTCGATTCATTACCTAAACGAGACCCAAGCTCCCCAAAAGTTTCAAGCATCTTGGGACGAATTAAAAGAAATATTGAAAAAATATGTTACCGAATCAGGCAACCCTCATAATCGTTTGCAGGTTTCACATGTGGAAATATTCGTGCCCTCTCCCATGCTTCAAAAAGGGGTAGTGCTTATCGACACGCCCGGCATCGGTTCTACCTTTCGCCACAATACCGAAGTTACCCACCGATTCCTTCCCCAATGCGATGCGGCGTTGTTTATGTTATCTTCCGACCCGCCTATCACGGAAGTGGAGGTGGCGTTCCTCAAAGCGGTACTCTCCAAAGTACCAAAGTTATTTTTCATCTTTAACAAAATCGATTATTTGGAAGAAAACGACCGCAAAAGTTCTTTGGCTTTCCTTAAAAAGGTCCTTCACGAAGAAGTCGGTATTGAAGATACCGTTTCGCTTTTCAGTGTTTCGGCTCTGCAGGCACTTAAGGCTCAAGAAAACAACGACAAAGACAAATGGGAAAAAAGCGGTTTTGCCAAAATCGAAAATTACTTGAATCATTTTATCGCTTTTGAAAAATCAATCACCCTACAAAAGGCTCTGGCTCTAAAAGCAATAGATATAATCGACGATAGTTTGATGCAACTACATCTAATGATGCGCTCTTTTACTTTACCTTTATCGGAATTAGAAAAAAAGATTGATATTTTTAAAGAAAAAATAAATGAAGCTCGACATCAAAGTTTAACCGCTCAAGACCTTTTAAAAGGCGATAAACAACGCTTGACCAATTATCTTGAAGAAGAGGCGGAAAAACTACGCCAGAAAGCAAAATCTCATTTGATGAGTATCGTTCAGGAAGTTATTTCAAATAGTAATTCGTCCCTGACCGACAAAGCCATTCAAAAAGTTATTGATGAGACGGTTCCTTCATTTTTTGAAAAAGAGTTTGAAGAATTTTGTAATCTTTTCGATAAACGGCTCAACGAGATAGTGTATCCTCACCAGAAGAATGCCGAAGAAATAATTGCCACCGTCCGCAACAACACCGCCCAGCTTTTCGATATCCCCTATACCTCTCCCCAAAATATCGTCACCTTAAAAGAAAAAAGAAGCGCCTATTGGATAACCCAAAAATGGAGTTCCTCTCTGAGTCCTCTTCCCCCGACTCTTTTTGATTGGATGCTCCCCTCCCGATTACGCAAGCAAAGACTCACCAAACGCATTTCCAAACAAATCGATGAATTGGTTATCTACAATGTCGAAAATCTCCGCTGGTCAATTTTACAAGGGCTAAATGAAACTTTTCATAATTATACCATAAAACTCAAAAAACGGTTAGACGAAATATCTCAAACTACGCAAGAAGCGGTAATAGCGGCATCACAAAAAAGAGCCCAAGAATCCCAAACCATCGACTCCGAAGTAGCACATATAAATATTATCATTGAAGATTTGTCAAAAATAAGAAAGGCAATTAAAGAAATAATAGAATAAACAATTTATTTAAGATCTCGTTATTTTAATGGATAAAAAAACCAAAATCCAAACCATCTCCGTAGGCGAAAATCACAAAAGGTCTATAACCGCTACTCTTTTTCTTTTAGACCAGATGCTCAACGAATTCAAAGAATTCGCTTCGGGCAGAGAAATACATTCCGTACTATACCACGAAGAGAATAACCTAACCGCCCAACAAAAAGAAGATATCCTTACTGAAATTGAAAAAATGAGCCAAGCTATTAAAGAACTCAAAGATACCTTGCGCTTAGAAGAAGATCAGGAAAATATTGCCCGTATTATATGGGGAAAGTCATCTACTTTTTGGGCGCCACTGATTGAAATGAGCAGCAGGTATCTAAAAGGTTACGGCGAAACCTCACCGGAGCTAAAAACGTATTTAGACCCCAAAGTGCACTATCTCATCGAGCATTTGAAAAACATAGGCCGCATAGCAGGGAAACAATTAAATGTCGAAAAGTCTTCTTCAGATAAAAAGGCGATTGATGACTAATATCATGTCGAGTAGTAAGAAAAATAAAGTATACAGCACCAAGCGACGAGAAGAGATTCTTCGACCCTGCCCGTATTTGGGGTATGACCACGACAATATCGCTATGTACCTTTTGACCAGAAGGTCCTACCAAATCGCCGAGTCCCAATTTCGCCGTGCTATTTGGTTGAATCCTTACGAGCCATTGTTTAAAGGACATTTGGCTTTATGCCTTTATTATCAGGGACGTATCTCGGAAGCCAAAGAATGCTTGAAAAATCTTGAAGTAAAAAATGAAAATCCGGAGTTACAAACAATTATTGATTTGAT
>JAADHM010000180.1 GCA_013151855.1 FCB group bacterium
GCCGCAAAAATTAGAATAAGCCAACATTATTTAAAAGCATTATTAATAGGATAATAAGACCGAGAGTAATCCGGTAATAACCAAAACCGGCCAGACTGTGTTTCTGGACAAAACGGATTAACCACTTAACCGCAAAAACTGCAAATATGAAAGATAAAACTGTACCGATCAATAGAGGAGTTAACTGGGATGCCGTCAATGTCGCCCGCTGACTGAACTTAAGTAAGTCATAGGCAGAGGCGGCTAAAATGGTGGGGACCGATAAAAGAAAAGAATAAACGACGGCATCCTTACGTTTATACCTTAATAAAAGCATCGTTAAAATGACCGCTCCCGCCCGCGACACACCGGGAAAGACGGCTAGACTTTGACCTAAACCAATAAAAACTGCCTCCCGCCAACCAATATCATTAACGGTTTTCACCAAATGAATCCTTCCCTTACGGATAAATTTCTCTACGATGAGAAATCCAATTCCCAACCAAATCAAATTAATAGCAATACCAAGAAAGGACTCAAAGAAAACCCCCTTGATTATTTTATAAAGAAACAAACCCACTATAGCGGTAGGTAAAAATGAATAGGTCAACCAAAGCCAGATCTTTTTATTTAGCCAAACCATTTTTAAATACAAAAAAACCACCGCCAACACCGCTCCGCTTTGAATAACCACCTCAAATAACTTAACAAAATCCGTGCCGGGAACATTAAAAAGTTTAGCGGTGAGAATTAAATGAGCCGTCGACGAAACAGGTAAAAACTCGGTTAAGCCTTCAACTACAGAAAAAACAACAACTTGGATTGGATGCATAAAGATTTTTAATTACCTTGGTAAGTCTACAACTCAGAGTATAGCAAATTATTAGCCCCCTTGTCTTAGCAGATAAATTTGAAGAATACTGCCCTTATCGGCAATATTTATTAGGGGTAGGAAAAGGTGGGCCACCAATTTGTCAAAAAGAAAAAATTTAATTTTCCCACCAATTCTTTTTTCCTGTTCCGGTGAATCATTGTCAATAATTCTTACTTCCATTTTGGCTCTTTCTGGTTTGGTAACAATTCTCCCCTTAATAATCCTCTTGGCTATCCCCATCAAATGCTCCGAATAACTGTATGTTTGAATTTTCCTTATCCAGAGGCGGTCATCCACCATTAATAAATTTTTAAAGGACTTTTGAGAAAAAATCCAAATGTGGTCAGGCGGCGTTAAAAACGTATAAGTCGCTCTCTCCGCCCAAAAAAGCCAGCTGTCCAAGTTGGGTGTTTCCACGTAAAGACAACCGTCTTTATTCAATAGCCGAGATGCTTTCTTCAAAAACATCCTGGGGTTTAAAATATGCTCAATAACGTGGCTGACAACAATAAAATCAAATTTTTGCTTTTTATGCATTTTATAGAATGCCGCCAGTGAAAGATTAAAAACCTTTAGTTTTAAGTTTTTAGCGCTAAAAGACGATAGTTGTTTGGATGGCTCAATGCCGATAGGGTTCAAACCAAATTTCTTCGCCTCCGCCAACAAAAAACCCCGGCCCGAGCCGATATCCAAAAGTGTTCTTCCCTGCGGATTAATCCCCTTTAAAGATTTAATAATTTCTTTGGCTTTCTTCCGCATTATCTCCTCAGTTTCAAGCGCAGTCGCATATTGAAAACTTTTGGCATAATAACGATTGAGAAAATTAGGGTCCGGGAGGGGGTTTAAAAATAAGGTCTGGCAAAAAGGACACAAAAAATAACACCACTTTGAAATTTTGCAAAATAAAACCGCCTCATCCCGAATACAAATAGGGCAACGCATTGCCTCTAAGTTGAAAATATCGGAACATTATTCACAAGAGGATATAGTCAACAAAAAGCCCAGTTTAGATTGTTCTGTTCAGTTTTTACGGCTAAGTTGAAGAAGAACCGAGAAAGAATTTTAGGTTAATGGTCTATTTTATAAATGACAAAAGCAGAAATAACGGATATCTTTGGTGTCTCCTATATTGCGGCCCTAAAACTCTTATTTAAGATTTAATTGCTTATCTAAGGGGGGATCTGAAAAATACGCCCGCACATCAAAATCAGAATCCATAAGTTCAATCATTTTAAAATCTTTCCTCTGAATTAATTTAAAGTTTTTTTTGGATAGATATTTTTTCTCAAATTCAGGAAAATCACCAATGGTAAAATCAGCATCGCCAAGTTCGGGCCGTGTAGGATCGGGAATACGGATTTTTAACAATTTTAGGACACCAGAAACAGTTTTTAGCGGTTTAATTTGAAAAAGTAAACCAGTGGGAGTCTTTTTGATAGCTTTTCCAATTTTACGTGCAATTCTAAGCAGTTCATCGTATTCTTTTTCGCTTTGGCAAAAAATACAGGCATAATTTACAGGGACATTTTTGTTATCAATGTGTTTATTCTTGAGAACAGTGGCTTTCTCAACAATATTTTTTACCTTGATTTTCAAGTCCTCCCTATTCATAACCCTACTATTATAACTAATCCGGACAAACCACTAAACACTTGCCCAAGTATACCGCTCAACTGTGTGTACACGCTTAATACCGGATAATTTTATAATCATTTCAGCAAATATTCGACAGTTGAATTTACGAATATTTTCGTGGTGTCAAATATTTTCAAGGTTGGGTGTTTAGGAATTAATAACTGGAGGTCGGTGCATGCCAATACAACACAATCCACATTTTTCTTTTTAAAACTATCAATAATGTGAATGAGTCCTTGTCTGTCTTTATTATTTTTAATTCCATTAACAAGGTTCAGAATAAATTTATTTATTCTTACCTGCTGAAACTCATCTGGGGTTTCATAAATAATTCCCAATTTTTTAAAAGCATTTTCATATAACTTAGACTGAACTGTTACGGACGTCGAAATAATACCAACCTTACTTAAATTATTTTTCTTTAGGAAGTTGGCCGTCTCTTCGATAATACTTAAAACAGGGACGTCGACAGCATTCCTGATCTCTTTAATAAAGACATGAAGAGAGTTGCAGGGCATAACAATAAAATCAACTCCGGCCTTTTCCAACCTTTTTGCTGTATTAATCAGGAAAGGGATACATCTATCGACACCCTTGTTGTCTATAATTGCATCTCTTTCAATTTTGTAAGGGAGAGGAACACTGGCAATAATTATTTCAGGTCTGGCTTTTTTAGTCTTTTTATAACTTGAAAAGATTATGTTTAGGTAGAATTCTGATGTTGTTTCTGGTCCAAGACCTCCAATTATTCCTACAGTTTTCATAATGATGCTATTTTACAAAAGTTTTTGAAACATTCCTTTTTCCAAATCTTTTTTCATGAAAATCCTGAAGAACTTTCAGTTGTCTAGTAGCATCAATATTCAGCCTTTTAAAAACTTGGGCAACATTCTTATTAATTGTTTCTTCAACTTCTTCAATGTTTGCTTCACCCAAATAAAAGTCGTGCAAAAATTCGTGAGTTAATATCACAAGCATAAGAAGCATATCTTTTCTTACCTTCAACGTTAATGGATGAGAAAAACTGGGACCAATCCAATCAATAATATAGACTTCTATTATCTTTCTTCTCCAAGGCTTTCCAATAACTTTAGGAATAATTTTAACAATCTGACTTATTTCAGACCCATACTTTTTCTCAAATCTCTTTCCGATTTTCTTTACTTCATCCCATGTTCTTTTTGTCGACTTATATTTATTTAAAGATCTGAAATAAACCGCCGAATAAAAAAACTCTACTTCCATAATATCTTCATTATAGGAAAAATAGTTTTTGAATTATGTATAACGTTTCAATATACGCGATCTTCCGCTGCGTTCTTATTTTACCATTCTAATAACTGTAGTGGAATATGGACGAGAACTTGCAGGGAGCGACTGAGTTAAGAAAAGGAAGGCTAAGGATTTTGCGAGAATGAAACGGGAGCGGACAAAGCGAAGGAATGGCGTCAAATTCTCATTAACTTTTTAAAAAACCTATGTCGTACTCAACCCACTCCTTTTCAGGTTCTCGAAGCAACCAAATATAAGCAACAAGCTTTTCTAAATCAACAATCATTCGAGCAATTGTTCTTTCATTGAAAACACTGATCTTTTTACCCTTGGACTCATTGCTCATTAAGTTTTGCAAATCATCCAGAGACATAAATTTTTTTACATTTATAGATGCAAATTCATATCTATCAAATGTCCCATACAAATTATCATCCTTTCCTAATTCTTTCAATTTAGTTAAATAGTGGTTAGTGTGCACGAAAGGAGAAGTAATTCTAGATAGTTTTTGCTTAAAGGCGCTGGCTTCAATGTTCCAAACCTCACCCTGTAAATTAACGAAGTTATGGCTGTAACCCGCCGATCGTTGTAGAGTAGAAAACTTCCAATAGTCTTTCTGCGGAGATTTAGTTTCTGAAAGCCATCTAGCAATAATATTTCTGGGAATGCCAACTCTCTGATCAGTGTGAGTTAAGGTGTTTATTGACTGAACAACTCCGTGAGAATTCACAGAAATAGAGTTGCCGCCAAGAGTGTTGTAGTAAAATAACTCAAGAATTGTGAAGTCGTTGATAGATTTCTTTAAAACACAAATTGCATCTTTAGAGTTGGCTTCCCAATCCTCGTTGTGTGCCATAAACTTTCCACTATTTACTATTACGGTTGTACATCTATCACCGTCAAGAACCTCATCTTCCAGATTCAAGGCCCATAGTTCCTCAAATAAAACTCCAGCACCTTTAGCATAACCTTTTAATTCCTCTATTAAATCTGGAAAGGTTTCAATTGTGGGCTTCAAATATTCTTTTGATTTTCTAAGTCTTGCACTCCACGATTTATGTTGCTTACTTTTTTGAATTGAATTTACCAGTTGTTTTTTGAATAAATGACCTTCTTTTAATCCAAGATCGAAATAGGAGCTAGATTCTATCTCAAAATAGTTTGTGTGGGTTGTTTTTTTCATCTTTCAAAATACTGTTCCATCTAATATTTCAGTGCACACGACCTTCTACCACATGTTTATTCTACCATTTCAATGGCTATAGTAGGATACAGTAGGATACGGAAAAGTAAAATACAATAAACTTGAACGGCACATAATCTACCCTGCGTCCTAGGCTGTGGCGATGACAGGGGCGAGAGCGAAACGCAACCGAAGTGAAGCAGAAAAGCCTGCCTTAGCCTCTTTGTTGGTACTCAGCAATAATCAACCCTGGACTCAACTATTTCAAAATCTTTGTTGTATTTCAGATAGGAAAATAAAATATGATTGTTATTACTTACTATATGAGATAGGTATATTTTTAAATCCGCCCAAAGCTTATCATCGTTAAGCAACTCTTCGACAGTATGCCATTCCAGATTGCCTTCATTGCTGTTAATTATTTTCCCTTTATTATGGTCTGCTATAAATATAAAGACTAAATATGTCTTGTTTTTATAAAAATGATTATGGGTTCCAACCACTCTGAGTTTAAGATTTTTTATATCAATTCCAGTTTCCTCAACCATCTCCCTGACCGCTGTTTCATGAATACTCTCACCTTCATTTTGCTTTCCTCCGGGGCCCATTATATAACCTTTAAAAACCATGGCTCCTTTACTCCTTCTTAAAACAAGATATTTGTCATTCTCTTTTATAAATACATTTGTTGTGGGAATAAAGGATGTAGACATATTTGGTTTTAAAAAGATTTAGCTTACTTTTAAAAGAAAATGATAGAAATTTGCTAAAGAATTAAAGCCAGAAATCAAATCGTCCGCCAACTTTTTACTGAAAAGAGCGCTGTCTATTTTTCTATTGCAAACCAAGTAGAAATTTTTTCTTTGATACCAATTTTGGATCTCTGCCGGCTTCGTTTTGTCAAAGATTCTCTTATATTTCTCCCCCTCCAAAACAAAAATATTTTGTTTTCTATAAAACGAGATTGCTTTTTGAAATTCTTTTGGCTTTTTATCAATTAGCTCGCGAAATTTTTCCATTGTTTTTGGCGTCGCCTTATAAAATCCCATTCCAAAGCGGTATGAGTAAGGCGATATTTCAAAAAAATAGGCAGGCGCGTCTTTCCAGTTTTTTTGCGGCCTTTTGAAAGTTATCCAAAGCGAGGTTTTAAATAAAGATTTATCACGGGAAAATCTCGTATCACGATAAATTTTTGAGATAGTTCTATTGATCATTGGACGAATTTCAAATTCGGAATCAATTGAGAGCATAAAGTTCCCTACATCAATCACTAAATTCTTTAGTGGTATTAAAAGTAGATTTTCATAATCTTGTTTGTGAGATTTAAACCATTGCTTATCGTTCTTCTTTCTTAATTTTTTAAAGAAAGTAATGTAATCCCTAGAGAATCCCTTAAACATTTTTTCCGTCTTCATAAATTATAAATAAAGCGCAGGCAGTTCCGTCCAAGTCGGGATTCTTATAAGAGGTTATCAATAACTTCATTTCATCATTCATTAAATCAAGTTTTCTTTATAAAACAATATACAATCTATTTTAAGTTTTCGTCCGAGTAATATACTCGTATCATGCTTCAGTGTACCTGATATTCAACCCTCTACAAAATCAATTTTAGCTAATTTCGTCGAGATTTTTCTATAGCTGGTTTAATTCATCGGATGCTAAGGGGACTGAGTATAGACGAGTAATGAGCTAAATTACTCGCCAGATCACAGTGTTCCGCGACCTGAACAACCGACGGGAGTGAGCGCAACGGGACACGAAGCGAAACGACGCAGACGTGATCAAGAACTGTTACGGTATGAAGATAAAAACTGGCCAAAGTGTAAGAGAGATTAAGGTTGCTATGCCAAGTTTTCCAACCTTGTTTCGTTTTAAGGCTATAACAGAGCTGACAATTCCAAACAGCTCTGGCGAGATCGTGACATAATTACAAAAGGGCCGGCACCACTGATGTTGCCAATGCCAGAGATCAATAACTGAGTTAGATATCCCAAAAATCTGAAATATGTCACGAACCAAATGGTACGTAAAAAGAAAAGCCAGAACCGTGAAGGTTATTTTCCAGATTTTATTCACTTAATGGCAGCTTTTGATAATGTTACACAACGTCTCAGTATGTCTGATGTTGTGATTAATATTATTTTACACTATCAATCAAACAATATGAGTCGAAGGACTGCAAGGACTGGACCAGATATACTGTGTTATGCGGAGTCTCGAATGTAATGAAGGATTTGGGTGAAAATCGGAGAGAGCGAACCGTATACACCATATTAGTTGAAGTGCATAATTGGGACATATGAAGTTTAAATAGAAACATCCTCTCGAAAAGTATCAATTTCCGCCAGAATCCTTTGCCATTCAGTGGGACTGCTGCCAGTGTAAAAACCTTGTATCTCTGCATAAACTTCACCCGCAATACAAACAAGCAAGAATGCGTCTTCTTTTGATATAGCTAGGTGAGGAATTCTAATTTTCTTATCGCCCAATTCTAAATATAAAACTTTATTACGAATTTTGAAAAGTTCACCATTTCTAAACCATTCCGCAAATCTGCTTTCTTTTGTTCCATAAATTCGTGATACTCGGGAATTCACAAAGAGTGTATTATAAACAGCGTAACTATACTTCTTGCGATGATTGTAAAAACCTTTCTTATCCAGTTTTGCCCCAAATTCTTTATTACCGAGAATAATGACTTTTCCAACTTCTTCTATGAGTGTAATGGCAAAAAAAGCAGCAAGAGCAAAATCGGGTTTTTTGAAAAACTGTACACTGAGTTGCCAATATTTCTCCAAATGTTGTTTTGCTTCTGTAGATAGCATTTGATTCTCTTCTATTACCTCAATAATACACTTTGGGCGTTTGGGCTTATTCATTCGTATCATCTCTAATCTGTGTTTGCAATAACTATCAAGTTATATTTGATATAACGTTCCAATATATATGATGCTCTGCTACATCTATACATTACCATTTAAAAAGTTATAGCGGAAGATGGGTGAAAAACCTGTAAGAACCGGTCAGATATACGCTGTTATGTGATGTTGAGAACACTTTTATTTTTTTAGCCCCAAATATTTTCCCATTTCACTTAAAACCTCTTTTTGATCTGATTCTGAAACTCTTAATTTTTTTAATAAATCATCTCTATCTTGCACATCAGATATCTTAACTGAGTTCAAGTCTCCTAACCTAGCAAAAACAACTTGCGATAAAGGAAATGTCAAATCAGTAATGTATTCAGACGAATCAACAAATACGGTTGGTTGATTTCTAGCAAGAATCCAAGGCTTCAAATTGTAATTTTGCGGAAACACAACTAAAACATATCTACGGTTATTTTTTATTTTCGCAGCTCCATATTCATCCGTAAAGCTTCCATCAGGTCTAATTAAACCTTCCCTCCGCTGAGCTTCTTGCACTTCTTTCGGAATAGAAAATCCATAAGCTAACGCGGCTCGCGGCAAAGAAAAGGTGTACCATCTCAACGAACCATTTGGATTAATCATTTTTGCTTTTACTATGTCTACAGCCTCCGCAGGAGTAAATCCATGAAATAAAACACGTGGAACATTCTTCAGATCATCAATAATTGAAAGGTTAGAAGGTGATAATTCTGATACCTCATTTAACACTCTTTCAAAAAGTCTCTGACCGTGATTTTTTGTTCCCACTAACGACTCAGACATATATTCATGTTTACTTAATAAAAATGTTTTCTATTTCATATAACGTTTGCGTATATCTGAAGTTTCGCTACATCCATATTTTAACATTTCAGGAGTTGTAGTGAAATATAGAAAGGTACCTAGCTGAGGCACTCTCCGGATATACCGTGTTATATAAGGGTAATTTTTCTATAATGAAATAAAAATCAAGTGCAATGACCTCCTGAGCCTTACATTAACTATTAGTATAATCGTCCCCCAAGGGGAACATACGTGTCAGGGATTATCAAGATGCATTCGTTTTTACTGTCAGGTACGCCTAAAGTTAAAACTTCAGAAATGGCAGGACCTATTTGTCGAGGTGGAAAGTTCACGACACATAAAACCATTTTACCTTCTAAATCACTAACTGTGTAATTCTGTGGCAGTTGTGCAACTGATTTCTTGATACCTACCTTATCACCTAGATCAATCTTGAGCTTGTAAGACGGTTTCCTGGCTTCTGGAAATTTTCTTACTTCAATAATCTTTCCGACACGAATATCTAATTTTTGAAAGTCTTCATACGTTGCCATATTATTACTCCCATTAAAAACTACTAATATCTAATGCAAATTTCATACAACTCGCTTTTACACAGACAAACGTATTTAATAATATCTGATAAATTATCAATCCACAACTAAAAAGCATTAAAAGTCCGCTAGAATAGGGGGTGTGACTTTAAAGTACCTCATTAAAACATTCGGCTGTCAGGAGAATGTGGCTGATTCGGAAAGAATCGCCGCCTCTTTCAAGGCACGGGGAATGAAAAAGGCCAGTTCCTACAAACAAGCTAATTATGTAGTTGTTAACACCTGTATGGTTCGGGAATCAGCGGAAAATCGCGTCTACGGCTTAGTTAATAATTTAGCGAAAATTAAACAGGAAAAACTACAAAATAATGAGGTTTATAAAATAATCGTCACCGGTTGTATGGTGGGAATAGCCGTTCGTGATAAAACAGGTCGGTATTTAGGACGGCTTAAAGAAATCATGCCCGCCGTCGACGAATTCATGCCTATTGAAGAAGTTGGGTTTGACTTTGCCCCCTTAAGAACCAATAAAACAGAAGCTTGGGTAGCTATTTCCAACGGTTGTAACAATTTCTGCACCTATTGTATCGTGCCCTACACACGCGGTCGCGAAGTAAGCCGCCCTTACGAAGAGATAATCAAAGAATGTCAAAATTTAAAAGAAAAGGGTTATAAAAAAGTGACTCTTTTAGGACAAAACGTTAATTCATACGGAGCGGATCTAATATTAAACTTTAATTCTCAGATCCCAAGGAGCAAACAAATTTCAAATTTCAATAACGAAAATCACATTGAAAATTTGAAATTGAAAATTGGAAATTTAAGGATTAGGCCTATTTACGTCAAACATTTAGGCCGCCACCGCATTCCCACTCTCTTCCCTCATCTTTTGGAGGAGGTTGTTAAAATGGGGTTTGAAACGGTTGATTTTATCTCAAGTAATCCCTGGGATTTTTCTGACGAACTTATTGATGTTATTGCTAAAAATAAAAATATTTCCCGCACTATTCATCTTCCTGTCCAATCGGGCGATGATGAGATTTTAAAAAAAATGAACCGCTGGTATACGGCAAAGGAGTATTTAGATCTCGTTGATAGAATGAAGAAAAAAATCAAAAATTTGCGATTGACTACTGATATTATTGTTGGTTTTTGTACAGAGTCAAAAGAGCAGTTCCAAAACACAGTTCGTCTAGTTAAAAAAGTTGGTTTTGAAAAGGCTTATATCGCCCGTTACTCACCCCGACCAATGACCACCGCCACTAAAAAATTTAAAGACGACGTTCCTTCAGAAGAAAAAAAACGCCGCTGGAACATCCTAAATAAGCTGATAAATTCTAAATCCTAAACCCCTCTAAATACTAAATACTAGATACTAAACGCTGACTTATTTGCTAGAATACATTAAGCATGAAAGTTTTAGTCACCGGCGGAGCCGGCTTTATTGGCAGTAATTTCATTCTTTACTGGCTCAAAAAATACACCCGCGATGAAATAATCAATCTCGATAAACTAACCTACGCCGGTAATCTGGAAAATCTGAAGACCATTGAAAACAGCAAAAACTATCAATTTGTCAAGGGAGATATAGTCAATAAAAAACTCGTTGATAAAGTCATGAAAGGCGTTGATATGGTTGTTCATTTTGCGGCAGAGTCACATGTCGACCGTTCCATTTTAGATCCCGCCCCTTTTGTAAAAACAAACGTTGAAGGAACGTATGTTCTTCTTGAAGCGGCTTTAAAAAACAAAATAAAACGGTTCCATCATGTTTCAACTGACGAAGTCTTCGGCGCTCTCCCCCTCCATACCGAAGAAAAATTTAATCCTCAAACCGCCTACAATCCTCACAGTCCTTACTCGGCTTCCAAAGCGGGATCAGACCACTTGGTACGCGCTTATCACACAACATATGACTTGCCAATCACCATCTCCAATTGTTCAAATAATTACGGGCCTTATCAGTTTCCGGAAAAACTAATTCCTCTGGCGGTTACCAACCTTCTGGAAGGAAAAAAAGTGCCCGTTTATGGCGATGGTCTTTATGTTCGCGACTGGCTTTATGTGGAAGATCATGTTCGCGCCATTGATTTAATTCTTCACAAAGGGAAGGTTGGTAAGACTTATCTCGTTGGCGGCTTAACTGACGATATCCCTAATCGGCAAGTCGTCGAAGAGATTTTAAAAATCATGGGAAAAGGGGAAAACTTTATTGAATATGTTAAGGATCGCCCCGGCCATGACCGCCGCTACAGCATTGACTGGAGTGAGATAAAAAAAGAGCTCGGCTGGCAACCAAAACATAGTTTTAAAGAGGGGCTTAAAAAAACAATTGAATGGTATATAAAAAACAAAGATTGGTGGCAACGGGTAAAAAGCGGCAGCTATAAGGCATACTATAAAAAACAGTATAAATAGAATGTCGTATTTGGTATTTTACATATAGCATTTAGCATTATGATTAAAGTGGCGGTCTCGGGCGCGAAAGGATTAATCGGCGCTCGTTTGACGGAGCTCTGGCAGGACAAATTTAAGGTCATTCCTCTTGACCGAACCGAGTTTGACATTATCGACAAAAAAGCCGTTAAGGATTATTTGGAAAAAGTTGAGTTTGATGTTTTTCTTCACCTGGCCGCTTACACCAATGTTGACGGAGCGGAAAAAGACAAAGAATTGGCGTATAAAATAAATGTTGAAGGAACAAAAAATCTTTTTAACACTGTCCAACAAAAAAATAAAAAGTTTATCTATATCTCTACCGACTTTGTTTTTGACGGAAAGAAAGAAAATATCCCTTTTACAGAAAAATCTCT
This sequence comes from FCB group bacterium, assembly GCA_013151855.1. Classification (GTDB taxonomy): domain Bacteria; phylum Zixibacteria; class MSB-5A5; order GN15; family FEB-12; genus JAADHM01. The sequence goes on from JAADHM010000180.1 coordinate 12,006, forward strand.
TCCTAATCCCTTAGGGTGGTACGGGAAAACAAAATACGAGGGGGAAAAAATCGTTGCGGGTAAGGCGGCCATCGTCCGCCTTTCTTATCCCTTTGGTCCCTCCCCTGCTTTAAAACAATGTTTTATCCACCGAATAATTGGCGCCCTTAAGGCGAAAAAGACTTTAAAAATGATTACCGATTCGCTCATTACCCCAACTCCCATTGATAATATCGGTGCCGGTCTGGCGCGACTAATTGACAATTACCGCCCCCAAATATTTCATCTGGTGGGCAGAGAATCAATTTCTCCGTATAATCTGGGATTAAAAATTGCCCGCGATAATCATCTGAATAAAGATCTTGTTCAGCCAATTACCTTTGCTCAATATTCACAGGAGCGAGCCCCCCGTCCCCAATGGGCAAAAATCATCAGTTTGAATCAAATATAGAATTGATAATTCTAGATTCATCAATTAAAATCGTCTTCATTAAAATATAAGCTCGTTGTAAAAATATGGGACTAGAAAAAACTTCTATAGAAGAATTTCCTTTTAAGGCAGTTTCAACACCCAAAAAAAGTAACCCTTTTTGCGTTGATGGCAGGGACGGAAAAAGATATGGCGAAGGGCAGGAGCTGACAGAGGTTTATCCCAAAATGTTGGGAGGAAGTTTAAACAGCGTCATTGTTGCCGGAGTCTTAAGAACGGACGAGAGCGGAAAGCCTCTGCTTGCCACCCAAAATTTTATCGCGGTTGGAAAAGGTGTTTTTGGAGAATTAAGAAAGGCGGGTTTTGGCCTTGGTCTCCATACCGATAAACACTCAGAACATGATAAGACAAAATCAGGCTGCGGCTTTGCCGATAATCTACCAATAATTATTAACTATCTAAGAGAAACTTACGCGGATGATATCTGGACAGTCCTTTTGGAAGGCGGTTTGGGGGAAGATGATGATAAAGGCGCTTGGGACGAGATTATATCTGCCTTAAAAGAAGTGGATTTAGACAACACACCTCAGGGAAAAGAAATAATCGCTGAGTTAAAGAAAGAGGAGGGAGTTGCCATCCAAAACCTGAACGGCGGCCATCGGGAAAAGGCAGCTATCGTTAATTTTGACGTCGGAATAAGTCTTGACACTGACCAAAATCAAGACTATCCCGCCTTTAATTTGGATATGTGGAGAGTTAAAAATGAGGCGAGAGTTCTAGGTATTGACCCTCGAGAAGCAGAGCTGCTAACCCTTGGGCTCTACGTGGCAACAGAAATAGCCTTGGTCGAAGACAGGGGCCAAACCCGCCTGCCAATAATCGTTCACAAATAATAAGTTGCCTTTTTTAGAAAAATCTAATATTATACTTATCCATGACGATTACTATCATTGGCCACGGATATGTCGGTCTGGTAACTTCCTGCGTTTTCGCCGATTTTGGCAACAAGGTCTGGGTGATCGGTCATAGTCCCGACAAAATAGCCCGCTTAAAAAAGGGTGATCCGATCATCTATGAACCCGGCCTGAAAGAATTGCTAATCAAAAATCTTGAGGCAAAAAGAATTCATTTTACTCTCGATTATGATCCCGCTATTAAAGAATCGACAATTGTTTTTATCGCCGTCGGTACCCCGCCGAGAGAAAATGGCCAAGCGGACCTTTCTGCTGTCTTAAGCGTTGCTAAAAAGATTGGCCAAAATTTGGCTAACCATTACACGGTCATCTCTTGCAAAAGTACCGTTTCCATCGGAACAAACAATAAAGTTAAAAAAATCATCGACCAGAACAAGCATTCTAAGGCTAAGGTTGAGGTCGCCTCCTGTCCGGAGTTTTTGCGCGAAGGGACAGCCCTTGCCGACACTACCTATCCCGATAGGATTGTCATCGGTTCCGATTCCCGAAAAGCAATTGATAAGCTTTTAGAACTTCACCAGCCTTTGGGGGGGAAAAGAGTAATCACCGACCTCGCCTCAGCTGAGCTGATTAAATACACTGCCAACGCGATGCTCGCCACAAAGATATCTTTTGCTAATCTTATATCTTTTTATTGTCAAAAAACCGGCGCCGACGTTGAAGCGGTTTTGGATGCGGTTGGTATGGATAAGCGCATTGGGAGAATCTTTATGAACCCCGGTCTGGGTTACGGTGGCTCCTGTTTACCCAAAGATGTGAAAGCGATTGTTTATACAGGAAAAAGTCTGGGAATAAAGAATAATTTCTTGAAAGACGTTGACGACCTTAACTATCAGGCTCAGGAAAATTTTGTCAATCAAATAATTGAAAATTGTCCGGGTAAAAACGTTGGTCTTTGGGGATTAAGCTTTAAACCAAACACAGACGACATTCGTTTTGCCCCATCGCTGACAGTCATTAATACTCTCCTTAAAAAGGGGTATCAAATAACCGCCTACGACCCTGAGGCAACGGCTAATATGAAAAAAATCGTCGGTGATAAAATAAGCTACGCTGCTTCGGCCCAGGAGGCAATTAGAGGAAAGGATGCCCTTATCGTTGTCACCGAATGGAACGAATTTAAGCAGGTGGATCTGGATGAAATGAAACATCTTCTGAAAAGAGCGGTTATTTTTGATGGAAGGAACATCTACGAACCGGAGAAAATGAAAGAATTAACTTTCAAATATTTTTCTATCGGGAGAAAGCCGGTCTTATGAAGATTTTAATCACCGGAGGTGCCGGCTTAATTGGCTCAAATTTAACTGACTTTCACCTCAGAAAAAATGATCAAGTAACGGTAATTGACAACTTTATTACCTCCTCCAAAAAAAACATTGAGTCATTTGAACAAAATAAGAACTTTTTCTTCATAAAGGCCGATATAATCCAGAATCCATTCCAAACTATAAAAAATAATTTCGATCTTATTTATCATCTCGCCTCACCCGCCTCGCCAATCCAATATTGGCGCTACCCTCTTGAAACTTTAATGGCTAATTCTCAGGGAACGGATAATCTTTTTCAATTCGGTCTAAAAAATAAGCAGGCGCCGATTGTCATCGCCTCGACTTCAGAGGTTTATGGTGATCCGGCCATTCATCCCCAACCGGAAACATACTATGGCAACGTAAACTCGTACGGAGAAAGGTCTTGTTATGATGAAGGGAAAAGATTTGCCGAGGCCCTTGCCTATACCTACACAAATAAATACAAGCTAGATATCCGCATCGCCCGGATTTTTAATACCTATGGCCCCAATATGGAGAGAAATGACGGGCGGGTCATTTCCAATTTTATTAACCAAACCCTAACTAATCAGCCGATAACTATCTATGGCGACGGTAAGCAAACGAGGTCTTTTTGTTACGTTGACGATATGGTTTTCGGTCTCTATTTGTTGGGAATCAAAAAAAGTCCTCAAGAAAGAATAGTGAATTTTGGTAATCCTGATGAAAAGTCTATGATTGAATTAGCTAAAATTATTAAAGAGCTAACTGAAAGTCAATCAAAAATCGTGTTTAAACCAATTAAAGGAGATGATCCTCAGAGGAGAAAGCCTGATATTGGTAGAGCTAGAACAATGCTTAATTGGCAACCAAAAATCGATCTCGAAACCGGTCTTTTAAAGACAATTAATTATTTTAAACAGCGGTTCTATCAATGAAAAAAAAAGTAGTTATTATCCTACCTACTTACAATGAAAGAGGTAACATCACCTCTCTTATTGAGGAAATCTTCAGAACAACTACCTCTTTACCCATTTGGCAGACAGAAATTCTCGTTGTTGATAGCGGTTCTCCTGACCAAACTGCGAGGGCAGTCATCGCCCTTAAAGAAAGATACCCGGGAAGACTCCATTTATTGAAAACTGCAAGAGAAGGTTTAGGAAAAGCCTATTATCAAGGGTTTAAATATGCCCTCGAAAAACTCCATCCCTATCTCTTTTTTAGCATGGATGCCGATTGGTCTCATTTGCCAGAATATATTCCCGTATTCTTAAAAAAAATAGAGGCTGGGGCTGACTTTGTTATCGGTTCACGGTATATAAAAGGAGGGTCTATCCCAAAAAGTTGGGGGATAGATAGGAAAATATTTTCTTTTTTTGGCAACCAGATTGTTCGCTGGGGGTTTATGAAACCAAAGATTACCGATTGGACCGGTGGTTTCCGCACTTTTAAGGCGTATATTGCCAAAGAGAATCTCAATTATATTAAAAACAGGACCGGTTATATTTTTCAGGTTGCTTTCCTTGATAAGGCTTTGAAAGATGGAGCCAGAATAGATTCTGTACCAATTAACTTTAAAAATAGGCGCCAGGGCGTTTCTAAGATTGATCCGATGAAATATTCTTCCCAAGTTTTCCTTTATGTTTTCACCCATTCATCTTTTATTAAATTTGTTATTGTCGGTCTCGGCGGTTTTATAATTGATTTCGGTCTCTCTTATTTAATTATTTCTATTTTAAAAATCAAACCCTCCCTTTATTGGCTAGCCACCCTCATTAGTGCCGAAACAGCGATTATTTTCAATTTTAACCTGCACAATCTTTGGTCGTTCGCCCATAAAAAAATTAAAGGCCATTGGACCAAGTATCTTCATCAATTTATTAAATTTAATTTAATTGCTTCCGGTTCAATCATTATTCAGGCTACCGGTATTCAAATACTAACCAATATCTTGGGTGCCCAAAACTGGATATTTTACAAAATATTTATTATCGCTTTCATTATTATTCCTTACTCATATCTCCTCTACAACAAAATTATTTGGAAGGAAAAAAGATGATTGTTATTCTTTGATGATCTTCGCGTAGTTTGAAGAAATCCAACCCGTCTTACCTTTTTCATACTCTATTTTATACCAACCCGATTTCTCCTCCAGGTACTTAAATTTATCGCCGGGATTAACCCGCGCCGACTCGGAGGCGGAAAGAGAGGCATCTGCTCTTACCCGCAACCAGCCGGTTGGTGTTTTTTTAATTAAGACTTGTTTACTTTTTTCCGCTGTTTTCTTAGTCGTTGCCGAGGAACTCGCCTCACTACCTTCTTTCCCGCTTGTATCGGCATTTATTTTCTGACTTTTATCAATCGCCAACTTAAACATCGCTTCCAGTTTATAACCGCTGTCAATATTAATACTTTGTACTCTTCTAAAAAAACCAGGCATAACGACGGACAGCTCATGTTCCCCACTGGGAACATTTTCAAGAGCTAAAGGGGAAATCCCCTTTTCATCATTATCTAGGTAAACAATCGCCCCTACCGGATCGGTTCTGACAAAAAGCTGGCCCCGATTAGCCTTCTTCGGTTTGGATTCCATCTTTGTTACTGTAAAGACCTCACCGGCTGTAGAGATATCGGAACTCCCTAGCTCCATGTTGACATAAGAAACCGTCCGCCTATTAATTCTCACCTTGCCTGTCCAGCTAGCCGTCGCTGTCGCCTCTCCTTCAGGGATTAATTTGATGATATACTCACCAACTTTAAGCTTATCCTTAAATGGGGTTTTGCCGATCAGTTGACTGTTGGCAAAAACGGTCGCCTCCGGCGAGGCAGAAACCGACAGCGTTCCCTCTTTCGCTTGCTTATTAAAAAGGAGATTTTTAACCGCCGCTCCCGCAAAGAGTAAAATCAACAAAACCAAGAAAAAAATAATCTTTTTCTTCATAGAATCGCCTCCTATTGTATGATAAAAACCAAAGCAAATCAAGGTAAAAGTTCTTTTGTTACAGTCTTGATTTTCAAAAAAGGGTAACTATTTTATAAAAATAATCGAAAAGTGTTAGAGATTAACACATAAGAACATTGATAAATTTGTTATTATATGGGAATAATGTACAAGACAATTAAGACTTCTTTGAAGAAGACTATTGGTAGGTTATACGGCCTCGATTTGAGCATTGAACTTTCTCCACCCTCAAATCATCAGTTTGGTGATTACACTACCAATATCGCTATGCAGACCTCTCCAATTCTTAAAAAAAATCCTTTTCTAATCGCCCAAAACATCGTTAAAAATCTTCCCCAAACCGATTTAATTGAAAAAGTCGAGGCTTTAAAACCGGGATTTATCAATTTCTGGATATCCAAAGATGTCCTCATTAAAAATTTGAAAAAGGTAGTTAATAATAGAAAAATAGAAAATAAAAATAAGCATTGTGTCCTTATTGAATTTGGCCAACCTAATACCC
>JAADHM010000137.1 GCA_013151855.1 FCB group bacterium
GAATAACGATTATTTTTTCAAAAATATGTCTTGACATCATTATTTTTTATATTATGTTAGTGCGCTTTTACTAAACAAAATGGTTGTTTATATTAAACTTTTTAATTGGTTATGAACATAAATATTGGAAAGAAAATAAAAGCTCTGAGGCTGTCATCCGATTTGACCCAAGAAGAACTCGCTAATCGAGCTCAACTGACCAAAGGGTTTATCTCCCAACTGGAAAATGATAATTTTCAAACCTCTATCTCTTTGGGCTCTTTGGCGGATATTCTTGATGCTTTAGGCATAACTTTGGCGGAGTTTTTTTCAGACACCGAAGAAACCCCGGTGGTTTTCAAACCGTCCGACCGCATCCCCATGGAGGTACCGGGAGCTCTTAAATTTGAATTGCTTATTCCCGGCTCGACTAATAATCTTATGGATCCTATTTTCGTAGAGCTTGCCCCGGGAGAAAAACTGGAAAAAAGCGCCCCCCATTCCGGCGAGCAGTTCGGTTATATTTTAAAAGGAACCGTAACTCTTTTACTGAATAAGAAGCAATACAAAGTTCCCAGCCATAACTGTTTTTATTTCAAATCCAATCAGTCTCATCAGATTCAAAATAACAGTCATAAAGTGGCTTCACTATTATGGGTCTTAACACCGCCACAAATGTAGGTTACCGCCATGAACCCCTTTAAAGCAAACCAACGATAAGGAGGGATTGAAAAAATGAAAATACTTGGTCGTCATTTAATAGTTGAACTTGTCGGATGCCATCGCCCAACACTTGATAATTTGGAGCAGTTGGAGAAATATCTCAAGGAATCGGTTAGGCAATCCGGCGCTACCATTGTTGAATCGGTATTTCATCGCTACAATCCCCAAGGGGTTTCCGGTGTAATTGTTATCGCCGAATCTCATATTTCCATCCATACTTGGCCTGAATACGGATACGCCGCCGTTGATTTTTTCACTTGCGGTGAGACTGTTGATCCCTATAAAGCATACGAATACATAAAACGAAATTTACAAGCCCAAGATGCCCATTTAACAGAATTGAAAAGAGGCTTACCCTCTTCCACAAATGAGATTATAGACCACAAACCGAAAATTAATATGGAAAATATTGCGGTTATAACCAAATAAATGAGTAAAATATGACACACTCCGTAAATTTTGCCGTGATGGAACAAAGCGCCCACAAAAAGGGTGTGAATTTTGATATTATCCGTGAATTGTTTCATCAAAAAAATCTGCCCACCCCCATATTACTATTATCCTGCGGGGAAATCGGACGTAATTATAACGCCCTCCGACAGGCTCTTCCTCGTGTTAAAATACATTATGCCGTGAAACCCAATAACCATGACGCTATCATTCGAGAGATTTATAATCAAGGCGGGAATTTTGATGTTTGCTCGAAAGGCGAAATAGAAACCGTTTTAAAAACGGGCATAAACCCGGCTTCATTAATCCATTCCCATCCCATAAAATCGGTTCCCGAGTTTGATGCCGCCGTTAATAGCGGAATTGAAACTTTTGTAGTGGATAATTATGAAGAGATAAAAAAATTCGCTCGTTATGATAAAAAATTAAAAGTCCTTATTCGCTTTAAAATTAATACCAATACCAATGCCGTCGTCAATTTACAATACAAATTCGGATGTCCACTTGAAGATGTTCTTGAATTGGCTCATCTTATCAAACAAACCGGTCATGAGTTTTATGGTCTCAGTTTTCATATCGGTTCTCAATGTATCCATCCCGAAAACTATCTAAAAGCCATTGAAGCCGCCCATCAATTAATTAATACTTTGGATATGGCCGGATTTAATACCCGCCTTCTCGATATCGGTGGTGGTTTCCCTGTTGAATATGTCGAACCGATTCCTCCCATTGACCAATTTTGTGCTCCTATCTCAAAATCGCTTGATAAACATATCCGTCCCGGAATCAAAATAATCAGCGAACCGGGGCGATTCATTGCCGCCACGCCGGTTACTTTGATAAGTTCCATTATCGGTAAATCATATCGAGATGGGAAAATTTGGTATTATCTTGATGATGGCCTTTACTCCACTTTTTCCGGTATTGTCTATGACCATTGCCAATATCCGGTGGTAACCGACAAAGAAGGTCAGGAGAAATTATCCGTTTTGGCGGGACCCACCTGTGATTCTTTCGACGTTATGTACGATGGCCTCATGCTTCCCGAGCACGAGATTGGCGATAAATTAATATTTATGAACATAGGAGCGTATTGTTCCGTCTCCGGTTCGAATTTTAACGCTCTGCGACGACCCGAATATAAAATAATAGAATAAGATAATAGCTATGGCAGAAGAAAAGAAACTCAACGAAACATATATTCAAGAAGAAGGTATGGCTGACCTCTGGAATGTCTGGTATAGTGAACTTCACAACGGACAATCCGGTTTGACCTTAAAAATCGAGCGTTATATCGAATCGAAACAATCGGATTTCCAACGCATCGATGTTATCGAAAATAAAGATTTCGGTAAATTATTGGTGCTCTATGGCTCGTTGATGGTTTGTGATAACGACAACAACTCTTATAATGAAATGATAACTCACATCCCTCTTTTTTCGCATCCTTCCCCCGAAGAAGTCCTTATTATCGGTGGTGGTGATTGCGGCGCTCTTACGGAAGTATTGAAACATCCCGAAGTAAAACATTGTACGATGTGTGAAATCGATAAAATGGTGGTGGAAACAGCACAGAGACATTTTCCTCAGCTTACCAAAGGAACCGATGACCCTCGCGCAAAAATAATTTATCAGGATGGCAAAGCCTTTATTGAAAATGAAGAGAAATTATATGACATTATCATTCTCGATTTATCCGACCCCATTGGTCCTGCCGCTGATTTATTCCAAAAAAAGTTTCACCGGACAATATACGAACACCTTAAAGAAGATGGCATTTTAGTAACTCAAACCGAATCTCCCTATTATAATAAAAAAACGGTGCATTCTTTGTTTAAAAATCTTCGCGAAATTTTCCCCATCGTTAAAATGTACATCTGTTTTATGCCCATTTACCCCTCCGGTCTGTGGTCATTCGGATTTTGCAGTAAAAAGTATAACCCCATAAAAAATTATGATGAAAAGCGGTATCAAAAACTTCACTTAAACACCCAATATTATAATAACGATGTACACAAAGCCGCTTTTTCTCTTCCGCAATTTATTAAAAAACTTTTGGAATAATAAAAAAATTGCCCCTTATTCAAATCCATGAAGCCCATTCTGATTATCCAAAATTGCAAGGTTGAAACCGCCGGCACCATTCTGGACTTTTTAGAGAACAATAAGCTTCCGTATAAAATAGTTCATACCTATAAAAACCAGCCTCTACCTCCCATAACAGATACGGAAGCGGTCATTAATTTGGGTTGTCCTTATTCGGTAATTAACTATTATCAACACGATTTTTTAAAAAGCCTGTACCAATATATAGCAGAAAATATTCGTCATAATAAACCTTATCTTGGTATTTGCTTTGGAGGACAAATTTTAGCCCAGGTATTAGGGGCAAAAGTAGAACCATGCCACACCAAAGAAATCGGAATCTATCAAGTAAAATTGAACGAACAAGGTGTCCACGACCCTTTCTTTAAAGATTTTGACAGTGAATTTCCTGTTTTTCAGTGGCATGGGGACACCTTCCACATTCCTTTGGGAGCCAAGTTATTGGTTGAAGGAAGTAGCTGTCAAAATCAAGCTTTTCGCCATGGTAATATGCTGGCTCTTCAATTTCATCTGGAAGCATCTCTTCAAGAAATTCCCTTATGGTGCGACACCTATCGTCAAGAGCTGGTCGAAACTCATAAAACCAAAAATGAAATTATCACCACCTTTGAAAAAGAAGCGGAAAAAATCAAGAAGTTGAATTATAAGCTACTGGATAATTTCTTAGGGTTATAGCTTTAAGCTGTAGGAACACGCCAAAGCGTGTTCTTTTTCACTTACATAAACTTACGCGTTGGGTCACAATCCCGTTTACACGGGCTCGAGCCCCAACACAACAGAGGATGATGTAGGAGCACGCCTCGGTGCGTTCTTGTATTAAAAATGACAATAAAAAAAGGGACACACATCAATGTGTCCCAATTTTATTGATTGTAGGAACACGCCAAGGCGTGTTCTTCAAACGGTAACTTTATTTCATTTCATAAGAGGCGGAAATGCGGAAGTTCATATCATTATTTTCGTCATAAGTATTACCCGAGATAAAGTTAAATCCATGTATAAACAGTGCTGGATCGGTATAAGTATCGACGTTCAAACGGTTCCAATGGAAACCAAAGCCAAGATAGGTTTCATTATCAGCGTATTTGTATTTCCATTTATTATTGTCCGGTTTGTATTCACGGGTTTCATTAGTCCAATTAGAGGTGGCGCCCAAACGAATATCCATCCATTTAAAGACATCGGCATCGAGACCAATTTTGAAATAGGGAACAACGACATTGGTTTCGGTATTTTCTTGAGCGGGAGTGGGAACATCAATTTTTTCTTTCCAACTGTCATACATGAGACCAAAATCAAAAACACCAAGGACATTAGTTGCCGGAGTATAATTCAAACCGGTACCAATATTAAAAACAGTTCTGGTATATTTTGTATTATCCGTTAAAACACTACTTGCATCATATTCTTTGATACCGCGCTTGGAAGAATAAAAACCGACGTGAGGGATAAAAGTATAATTAGGGCCATTGGCGACGAAATAACGTCCTATAAGTGAAAAGTCATAAAAACCATCAGGTTCGGTTTGCGTGCCGCCGCTGGCGGATTCGTCAGTCCAGCTTCCTAACCCAAAATCAAGGGCAACATCCCATTTATCGGTAGTCGGAGTAAGACCGAAATCAAAATTATAGTAACCATACGATTTTACCTGATTATCAAGAGGTGTGGTAAACTCTTTTGTCTGACTGCTATGCGTTAAAGAGAAATGCATACCAAAATTATAGTTACTGATTACGCGACCATAGAAAAGGTCGATACGTCTATTCTGTAAGAGGCTAAAACCGGGCATAAAAAGACTTCCACCATTTAAATCTGTGGGATAAACAGCGGGAAGAGTGGTAAAATAGGTGGCAAGAACAAAAGGTTTGTCGGTTCCGAATTTCCAATGAATACCGAACTGATTAAAAGTTCCGTTATAATTGTTATTAAACTCACCGATAGCAAGGTTGGGATATTCAAAAGTACGGGAAGGATAAAGCCAGATATTGGCATCATCCAACAAAACATTATTATTCTCGCCCATGGTCAAAACACGGGTATCGGTTGCCATTGAGCTTATACTCAACAGTAACAACAAAACGAAAGTTAAGGTTATCAGTTTCTTCATTATTATTCTCCTATAATAATTTATTTCCAATATTTTTTTAAACAATTATTCATAATCTGCTGTGAGACCTTTTAGACCATAGGCAATCCTCCTTTGCGACACAGTATAAAATACTGATGTTATTCTTCCGTGAAAAAACACTTATATATTAATAATAATTTGTTATAAAAAATTACTCCATTATACACTATAAACGAATAAGAAAAACCCTTAAAAATATTAAGCAACAAAAAAATAAAATATTTTTAATCAAATATATTTGGTATCTTTTACAAAAATCATTTAATTTGTTTCCAAAATTCTTCTAATTGTTGGATAGATAAATCGTCAAATTTTTTATCAGCGTCAATTACTTTTTGTTCCAAGCGATAAAATCTTTCTTGAAATTTTTGCAAAGCTTTTTTAAGTGCTTGTTCGGGATTTATATCAAGTTTTCTTGCCAAAGAAGCAACGGCAAACAACAAATCACCTATTTCTTCTTTCATTTTCTTTTGATTATGGGAAATAATTTCCCTCTTTAATTCTAATAATTCTTCGTCGATTTTTTCCAAAACATCGTCCGCTTTCTCCCAATCGAATCCTCTTCCGCCAGCCTTTTCCCCTATCCGATAAGCCATATTCAATGCCGGCATAGAATTCGGCAAACCTGATAAAACGTTCTTTTTCTCTTCCGATTCAACTTTAATTTTTTCCCATTGATCTCTAACTTGTTGAGGGGACAGTTCTTTTTTATCACCGAACACATGGGGATGCCTAAGAACCAATTTATCGATAAGCATATTGATAGCATCATCAATTTGAAACTTCTTTGCTTCTTTTGCCAACTGAGCGTGAAAAACAATTTGACATAATAAATCACCCAATTCTTCTTTCAAATTCTGATAATTTTCATTTTCAATCGCTTCCACAACTTCATAGGTTTCTTCAATTAGATATGGTAAAAGGCTTTTATGAGTTTGTTTTCTATCCCAAGAACATCCTTCAGGCGAACGTAAAACCGCCATAAGAATTAATAAACGCTCAAAAGGAGGTATTTTTTTATCAAAAACTTTTCTTTTCAATTGTTCCATATCTGACGATAATATAATCTAATAAATAATATTTAAGGTTTACTTACGTTTCACGCCTTGACAAAATGATTAGTTACAACTAAATTATTCGCTTTATTAACTTAACCAAAGATTTTTCTATAGGCGTCGAATATAAGATAAAATAAAATGATGAGCAACAAAAACCAAAAGACAAATTCGCCTTCGGACGAGTTCGCTGGGACAAACGCAGTGGCGAATAATAAAAAATCAAAGGCTTATTCACCGGTTGAAGTGGAACAGATTATATACGAACAATGGCTCCAATCAGGATATTTCACCGCTAACAATAAATCAAACAAACCACCTTATTCCATTGTCATCCCTCCTCCCAACGTAACCGACGTTTTACATTTGGGACATGCTTTAAACAATACTATTCAGGATATCCTTATTAGGAAACACAGAATGGAAGGTTACGAGGTCGCTTGGATTCCCGGAGCTGACCACGCCGGCATTGCCACGCAAGTCATCGTTGAAAAACAGTTGGCCAAAGAAGGGTTGACCCGGCGCGGAATAGGCCGCAAGAAATTTTTAGAAAGAACCAATGCTTGGGCAATGCGCAATAAGGATATTATTCTCAATCAATTAAAGAAAATAGGTTGTAGTTGTGATTGGTCTCGCACTCGTTTTACTCTCGATGAAGGTTTATCGGAAGCGGTCACTGAAGTTTTCGTTCATCTTTACAAAAAAGGTTGGATATACCGCGGCAATAGAATTGTCAATTGGTGTCCTTCATGTCAAACATCGTTGTCCGATGATGAAGTTGAGCACAAAGAAATGGAAAGTCATCTCTGGTATATAAAATATAAATTGAAAGGCTCTGATGAATTTTTAACTGTCGCTACCACCCGTCCAGAAACTATGCTGGGTGATACGGCTTTGGCGGTATCTCCCAAAGACAACAGATATAAAAAATACATAGGGAAAATGGTTATTCTTCCCATTTTGGAAAGGGAAATTCCCATTATTGCCGATAGCTATGTCGACCCCGAATTCGGCACCGGAGTGGTAAAAGTCACCCCCGCCCATGATCCCAATGATTTTGAAATAGGTCAACGTCACGATCTCGAGGAAATTAATATCCTCAATATCGACGGCTCTTTAAATGAAAATGCCGGTAAATTCAAAGGGCTTGACCGTTATGAAGGACGCAAACAGTTACTTGAAGAGCTCAAGAAAAAAGGATATCTGGAAAAAACCGAGAAATACAACTTAGCCGCCGGCACCTGTTACCGCTGCCATAATGTAATTGAGCCATATCTTTCCGAACAATGGTTCGTAAAAATGAAAGAGATGGCTAAACCGGCAATTGAAGCCGTAAAAAGCGGAAAAATAAAATTTCACCCCGAATATTGGTCGAAAACTTATCTTCACTGGATGGAAAATATCCGTGATTGGTGTATTTCCCGCCAATTATGGTGGGGACACCGTATTCCCGTATGGTATGCCGAAGATGGTACCATATTTGTTTCCAAAACAAGACCCACACCCGAGGAATGCCCGGGATACGATCCTCAAAGCTTAACTCAGGATGATGATGTTTTAGACACTTGGTTTTCTTCTTGGTTATGGCCCTTTTCCACCTTGGGATGGCCTCAGCAAACCGATGATTTGAAAGCCTTTTATCCCACCAAAGTATTAAGTACCGCTTCGGAAATTATCTTCCTTTGGGTGGCACGCATGGTCATGTCCGGTTATGAATTTATGAAAGAGGCACCTTTTCAAGACGTCTATATCCATGGTACGGTACGGGATGCCAACGGGGTCAAGATGTCAAAATCTCTGGGTAACGGTATTGATCCTTTGGAAATTATCAATAAATACGGCGCCGACGCCCTTCGAATTTCCTTAGTGCTGGCAACTCCCGATGGTCAAGACCCTTGGATAAGTAAAAACACCTTCGAGATCGGACGAAATTTTATTAATAAAATCCATCAAGTATCCCGCTTTGTAATCATGCGCTTGGGAGATAAAAAACCTAATATAGATAAAATTAATGAGACTGACTTAGTTATTTTTGACCGTTGGATTTTGTCCCGACTGGAACGCACCATAGAAGCGGTTCAAAAATCACTTGATGAATTTCGCCTTTCGACAGCATCGAAAATCCTTTATAATTTCGTCTGGAACGATTATTGTTCTTGGTATATAGAACTGATAAAGCCCGATAAACCTGGAATGGCCATCAGGGAAGGTTCTCTTAACGTAGCTTGTTATGTATTAAATCAATTTTTGAAACTTCTCCATCCGTTTATACCGTTTGTCACTGAAAATATCTATGTGGAATTACAAAAATTAATTGGCGGTTCCGACAAAACAATTATGTTCGGCAGTTGGCCTTCATTAAACAAAAAATATATTGATGATGAATTGGAACAAAGTTTACAGCAAATTCAAACTGTGGTCACTGCTATTCGTTCCGTCCGAGCGGAATTAAACGTTCCTCCGGGTAAAAGGTCAGATATTTATATAAGAGTTGATGACCCGAAATTCGCCCAACTCCTCCAAAACCACATTTCCTATTTTTGCTCTTTAGCCAAAGTTGATAACCTCTATACCGGAACAGATATTAAAAAACCACCCGTCTCGGCTTCAACAGTCATCTCCGGAGCGGAAATATTTATCCCTCTGGCGGGATTGATAGATATAGAAGTTGAGAAAAAACGGTTGGAAAAAGAACTTTCCACCCTTAAACAATTAATGGAAAAAATATCCAAAAAATTGGCCAATCAAGACTTTTTAGCCAATGCCCCCAAAGAAGTCATAAGTAAAGAAAAAGCAAAAAAAGAAGACTTTCAAGAACGGATTGAAAAGCTAAACAAAAACTTGGAACAAATTTTAGATTGGTAATTGATAAGAAAAGAAATAATCAAACACCTTATATAATAATATCCTCTTTGACAATCAAATCTTTTCAACATTATGTTTTTCTATACTATTACACAAAAACATAACAAATAATACTAAGCATAGGAAAATCTACCATTTAATTGTTGATATTTGTTTGTAAATTATCATTTCTTAAATACAATATGAACGGAACAACATCTTTATTTGATATTACGCTAAATCATTTAGTGCCTGTTGGTATCGTGATGCTTTTGGGCTTGCTGGGAGGAAAAGTTGCTCGCAAGATTAAGCTTCCTAAAGTAAGCGGTTATTTATTAACCGGTCTTCTCATAGGTCCTTCGGTATTGGGCTTAATTTCCAATGAAGTAGTCAAAAATCTTTCTTTAATTAACGATATCGCTTTGGGATTGATTATGTTTGCTATTGGGGGCGTGTTTGAAATACATCATATCAGATTGGTAGGGAAAAAAGTCTTGTGGTTGACCGTTGGTCAGTCAGCTGGCGCTTTAATACTTACCACTTTGCTTTTAAGAGCAGTGGGGATTGATTGGTACCCGGCTATTCTCTTGGGTTCTATCGGTATCGCTACCGCTCCCGCAGCAACAATACTCGTTATTCGCGAATTTGAAGCCAAAGGTGATTTTACCGATACGTTGATATCGATTGTAGCTCTTTCCAACATTTTTTGTATTTTAAGTTTTGAGTTGGTCTTTTCCTTAGGTAAAATCCAACAAGGAACAAGCATCTTTATGGCTATTCTAAGCCCTTTATATGAATTGGGCGGTTCGTTTCTCATCGGTTTTGTCGTGGGGATGATTATTTCGAAATGGGAACAATATGTTGAAGACCAAGCGGAGTTAGTCCTTATTATTGTCGCCGGTGTCCTACTCGTTACCGGACTGGCACTGACATTAAATTTACAACCCCTATTTGCCACATTAATAATGGGTGCCGTTACCACCAATTTTTCTTTGATGCATCGTCTCGCTTATATTGAATTACGACAGATGGAACAACCGCTTTATATCGCTTTTTTTGTTTTGGTAGGCGCTTCCTTGCATATTGAATATCTACCGATTATCGGTTTAGCGGGAATAGCTTTTCTTATTTCCAGAGTTTTGGGAAAGATATTAGGAATTTATTTTACCGCTAATTGGCTGAAATTATCAATACCCATTAAAAAATACCTTGGCTGGGGAATGATCGTTCAAGCGGGAGTTGCCATTGGTTTAATCAACATTGTCAATCGTTCCGATCCTGATTTGGGCACAATTGTCACTCCCATAATATTAGCTACCGTTATGATTTATGAAACTGTCGGTCCCCCTATCATCCGTTATATTCTCCTCAAATCAGGCGATGCTTCTCTTAATGAATAACAGAAGACCGCCCGGAGGGGGTGGACGATCTTCAATGGGAATGGGAGGTAATAATTTGAATATTTAATTTCTGTTTTTTTCAGAATATTCTTTTAAAAAGTCCGTGATACTTTTAGCTCCGGCAGCATCCGGATAAGATGCCATCTCCAAGGGAATTATCTGTTCAAACTTTTTATTTTTTATCTCTGATAAGTAACCCTTAACCAGTTCCACGATTCTCTTCGAGGCAATCTCCGCCCCTTGACGAGTCGTTTCCGGGAACAAAAGAGCTAATTTTTCTTTTTCCATCTTTGAAACATTATCAATAGCTCTGATATGTTTTCCGATCATCTGCATTAAATTATCTATGATAGAAATTTCCTGATGGGGGAATAAATCTTTAATAAAACTCAAATCCAAGACAATCAAAGAAATAAAAATACGATAACGTTCCGCTCTTTGGAGCTCAATATCAACTTGAGCAAGAAAAGGGTCATTTGATGTTACACGATGATTCACATTACTCATCCCAATTCTCGACTATTATAAGTTTTATTACCTTTGTTCAATAATTATACAGCAATTCTTATTCCATCAGTTTCATTTTTTGAAAAATAAGAAAAGTTTTCAATCTTTTTTTTAGGTAAATAGTTACCATAATTAGTTTTATTTTTATTATCAATAAGTTATACCAATCAAGGAACTTAGAGATAATATTCAATTTTAAAGTTATCCACATAAAAAATAAAACAGCATAACCATATATGCATATAATATGCATTATAATACACACATTTATTCTTTTTTGGAGAGATAAAGTTATTTGGTTATATTAAGATTATAATCTTTTATTTTGTAAAGCAATGAACGGTAACTTATTTCCAATAAATCAGCTGCTTTTCGTCGATTCCAATTAGTTTTAGTAAGAACTTCGGCTATTAACTTTTTTTCTTCTTCGGCAACTGTTTTACCTATTCGAGATTTTAAAGAATAAGTTCTTTTTTCATTACTATCGGCTGGAATAGCGGGAACAGCAGGCGGAGTATCAATGGTGTCAACATAAATTGATTGTACATTTGAAGAAGATATTAAATCTTTAACAATCGACTCATCTTCACGAACGACAATCTGTTTGATCATATTCTCCAATTGACGAACATTCCCGGGCCAAGAAAAGTTGATTAATGCATTGGTCGTTTCAGGCGATAGATAAGTCAGGTTGCGATGATATAATTGGTTATATTTTTCGAGGAAAAAATTTATCAAAAGAGGGATATCTTCCTTCCGTTCTCTAAGAGAAGGTAATAAGAGAGTAATTTCGTTTAAGCGATAAAAAAGGTCATCACGAAACAAACGTTCTTTGATAGCAATTTCAAGATTTTTGTTGGTAGCGCAGATAATTCGCACATCAACATGAATATTATGAATGCCACCGACACGAACGAATTCTTGCTGCTCTAACACTTGGAGAAGTTTCGATTGCAGTTCCAAAGGCATGTCGCCTATTTCATCCAGAAATATGGTACCGTGATTAGCAGTCTCAAAACGCCCTTGTTTCTTTTTATGAGCACCGGTAAAAGCGCCTTTTTCATATCCAAAAAGCTCGGCTTCCAATAAATCTCTGGGGATAGCGGCACAATTCACTTTGATAAACGGTTTTTTTCTGCGGTTAGAAAGTTGATGCAACAGTCTGGCAACAATTTCTTTTCCCGTACCGGATTCTCCGCGAATCAATACCGTCAGTTCGGAATCAGCCACCTGTTCGGCAATTGACTTAACTTTTTGCATGGCTTTGGAATCACCGATAAAGTTTTCATAAATATTCCGAACATTTATTTGACTTTTTAATTCTTTAACTTCCTTTTTCAATTGGAATTTTTCTAAAACGGAGTTGATGTGTATTTCTATTTCTTGGACATCAAAAGGTTTGTTTATAAATTCGGCCGCACCTAATTTTATAGAGTCAACCACATACTGGGTTTCACCGTGACCGGAAACCATAATAACTTCGGGATGATCTTCAAGCTTGTTAAGTTTTTCCAGAACTTCAATGCCATTCATACCGGGCATTTTTATATCTAAAAGAATCAAATCCGGTTTTTCCGTAGAGACTAATTGCACCCCTTCAATGCCATCACGAGCGGAAACG
>JAADHM010000090.1 GCA_013151855.1 FCB group bacterium
AAGATACATTGACAAGTTTAAACTTATGTTAAAGAAAATCATTCGACAAGAAGGTTTCACTCCAAATGATTCAAAAACTGATACTTGCTTGAGAGAGCAAGAAATAGTTATCGCAGGAATTAGAGTAGACAATGGTTTTGATGCTCCAAGTAAAAAAATTCGAGAAACACGTAATTTAATCGAAGCAATTCAGTGTGATTCTGACACAGGGAAAGTGACTGATGACTCGACTATCCGATCAATAAGGGGGAAGATTCAATATATCAAAGAGTTCAACCCAGGCGCAGCACTAAATCTTAGCAGGCGACTTAATAAAGTACTTCAAAATGTGACTTGAAAATATTGTTTTGTGGTCGGCAGACGCCCTCGTCTGCCACATCTTTTCAGATAAGAAAACTCAAATTATATTTATCACAAATTAAGATATTTAGTTGCTTCTTTGATAAGCCGTTCTTTGTCAAACCCCTCCAACTCCACGGTCTCCAAATATTTGACAAAGCTGGCATCCAAACGCCCGATTGCCGAACGACCGAATTTCACCTCTTGCTCTTTACTCTTTTCTTTTTCAAAAGTTATATTCAGAGCGAACGACTCTTTTTTCAAGGCTGATATCACCTCTACTGGCATCGTTCTCAGAGTTTCCTCGGTAGCTCCTGTTATCTTTAGGCGGACAATTTTATCCGAACTATCCACCTGTTCGATTTTTTCTTTGATAATCTGCGCCACTTGGTCGCCTCTTTGACCTTTGGCATCAATAGGTGGCAGGTCAACCATCTCACGGCAGTGAACTTGCTGAAAACCAACTTTAAACGGTTCCAAATCGACAACGATAAACCCCTTGTCGTGTTTACGTTCCCCTTGAGACAACCTCTCGGTAGAACCGCTGTAATAAGCCCTTTCGCCCACCTGGCTAAAATTATGGTAATGTCCCAAAGCCGTATAATCAAACTGATTCATTATCTCTACGGGTATTTCCTGCTCTCCCAAATCAGCCATAGAAAACTCGGGCATACCGGCGGCAACACCGTGCATTACCAAAAGATTGTATTTATATTTTGAGTCAGGTACACATTTTAGAAGCTCTTGTTTTTGTATCTCCGTCGTAAGGCAATGAGGTAAAGCAAATATTTTAGCGTCTTTTATGGTAAATATTTTTAAGCCCGCTCCCGCCGATACATACAGATGGTCGATATGGTGAAAAATATCCAAGGCGGCACCAATATGAAGCTGTTTGGGAGCATCGTGATTACCGCTGATAATCACCGTGGGAATATTATTTACCGACGCTAACCGATACAACTGTTCCCCGGCAATAGCCATTATTCTATTGGAAGGACGCACCGCATCAAAAAGGTCACCGGAATGAATACAAAGATCCGGCTTGATACTTATAATTAAATCGATAGCCTCTTTAAAACTGTTAATGATATCTTCCTGTCGAAGGGTCAGCCCGCTTGGGGCTCTTTTGGGGTGATTTTCTCCCGCCCCCAGATGGCTGTCTGAGATATGGCAAATCTTCATATCCATAAATATATAAGTTATTAGAAAGAAAGAAAATCACAAAATGGTAAATGTAAGTAAATAAGAAATAAAAAGACTAATAAATATTATAGCGAGAGATACGATCTCTTAAGGTATTGCGGGATATTCCCAGAGTTTCTGAAGTTTTCACCTGATTGCCGTTAAAATGCTTCAAACAAGAGGCAATCAAAGCACGCTCAAAAGCAGACTCCAGGAATTGATATATCTGCCCGGGAGAACTGGCAATCAGTTTGGGCATGACCGGGTCAATTATTTTTTTGAAAGTTTCGGTATAATCTTCTTTTAAAACATCGGTATCGATATCTATCTTTTTGTTTTCCGCAAAGAGGGGGAAATCTTCGGGCATCAAACTTTCACTTTTGGTCATCACCATTGCCGTATGGATATTATTCTCCAATTCGCGAACATTACCGGGCCAATTGTATTTCATCAGCATCTGCATCGCTTTTTTGGAAACTTTCTTAACGGGATGACTTAGTTCGCCACTGTATTTTTCGATGAAACGGTCTGCCAACAAAGGGATATCTCCACGACGCTCCCTAAGAGGAGGAATATAAACGGAAACAACTTTCAGACGATAGAATAAATCAACGCGGAAAGATCCTTCTTTCATACAGTTGACCAGTGACTTGTTAGTGGCGGCAATAATACGCACATTAACGTTAATGGATTCATTACCTCCCACCCGTTCGAATTGTTTCTCCTGTAAAACCCGCAAGAGTTTGGATTGAGTGAGCATCGACATATCACCGATTTCATCCAAGAACAAAGTTCCTTTATCAGCCTGTTCAAACTTACCAATCCGCTTAAAATAAGCTCCCGTAAAAGCGCCTTTCTCATGACCGAAAAGTTCCGACTCCAAAAGCGTTTCCGGAAGAGCGGCACAGTTGACCGAGAGAAAAGCGTTATGACGGCGATTGGAATTACGATGAATAGCCCGCGCCACCAACTCCTTACCCGTTCCTGATTCACCGAAAATTAAAACGGAAGCATCGGTAGTCGCTACCTGACCGATTAACTTGGCAATTTCCACGATTTCCGGAGAGTTGCCGACAATTTCATCAATCCCCGATTCGGTCTTTCCTTCCGGCTTTATTTTAAGACTCATTTTTTTTGCTTCACTGGAATAACCACACGCTTTGTTGACCATTTCAATCAACTTTTCAATTTCAAACGGCTTGGTAAGGTATTCGAATGCGCCTTCACGCATGGCTTCAATGGCATTCTCTGTCGAAACAAAACCGGAGATAATAATAACGGGAAGGTTGCTTTTAATCTGTTTTATTTGCTTGAGGACATCGAGACCGGAAAGAGACGGGAGATTCACATCGAGCATGACCAAATCGACATCTTCATGATCCCGAACATACTCGCCAACTTCGAGCCCATCCTCCAAAAAATCAAACTTGTATTTCCCCGTATCGAATAAATTCGCCAGAGAAACCGATAAATCTTTGTCGTCATCGACTAATAAAATATTTTTCATATCCGCCTATTTATCCTCAGTAGTATATAAATTATTATCGGCGGATAGCACTTTTTTTAAAGAGAAAAAGTTTGATTTAAAGCTATTTTTCTTTAATTCTTTATGATTTTTTTATGATGTGTTTTTCGGGCAAGCAAAAGAGTTGTCTATTTTAATCTTTTAGAGATAAAAATTGCGACCAGTATATATTAAACTTATGCCCTTAATCTTTTTAGGGGGAACCAACTGTTTCAAAATGGTATGGTAGTTACTCTTGGTCGATAATATGTCTTACCGCCATCCCCATCCAGAAGAAGTTTACAAAAATATCGGTGATCAAACCTACCAATAGAATCCAGTATATTAATTCCGGCTTAAATTTTGCCACTATCAGATTTTGTTGGGTTAACAATAAAGATAAACTCACCGGTATAATCAGTATAAAAACGGACAGAAAAAAACAAAGGATGGGGTTATTTTTAAAATAGCTTAAAGACTTGCCAAGACCGGTAAAGACATTCACCCTGTAGATGGCAACATAGGGTATGGCAAAAAAGAACAAAGACATAATCACAACATATAGAAATGGTTGGAATAAATATTGAAACGCCAAAATTCGCCGCGGGGAACCGACAAGAAAAGAGTGCAACAATTCAGGAAGTTTAATATCTATCAAAAGAAAAATAATATTGATAACAAGCCAGGTCATCGTCAACTGAAACCATAATAAAAAAAGCCGCCCGAAAGAGTTTTTGTCTTCGCTTTTTTCTCCCGTATAGCTACGATAAAACATCACCGCCACTCCCCCCAAGACACTACCTTCCAACAAAATTGAGAGGTAAAATTTAGCCCAGCCAAAGAAAAAGGGTAGCATTAAAAAATGCCCGGGATAATGGGTAAAACCAATCGCCTGCTGGTCGCCAAATAAATTAATCCACGGCTTGATAATACCATAAAAGACAGGTGAGTAAAAATCATAATGAGCATATAAAATTAACCAATTGACTAAGAAATAAGCCAGCAATAACAACCATATTTTTAAACGACTAAATTTTCGTAAAGACTCTAAAAATAAATTCAGAAAATAATTAATTCCTTGAATAAAAGCCAAAGCTACCTCTTATGGTTTAGGAAACTCAACGATATTGGAACCGGTAAAAGCACCATGCCTATCGAAAACAAATACTCTAAAATAAGTTGTACTCGTGGGAAGTTCTATACTAAAATTAGTAGTTGTTTGATTGGTAATATACTGAATTAAAGTTCCGGAAGTATCGACTGTCGCGTTGTTATTTTCATATATACGGTATGATTCGAAATCGTTATCATTACTTTCTGTCCAATGGAAATATACCGAATCACCACTGGGATTCACATATCCAACAAGTTCCACCGTATCCGGCGGAGTATTGATATTAAGCACTGCCTGGCTCACCACAGAAGGAGCCCGATTACCGGCGGCATCGGTAAAGTTGCCGGTAACTAAACCATCGTTCAAATTCGCTTCAAGCGGGACAATATATCGGCCGGTATAAATACCATCACCGGACAAAAGATCTCCGTTGGTACCATCATCAAAAAGCTCAACGGAACTGACACCGGTAAAAGAAACACTCGCCTGACCTTCGGTTTCTTGGGCGTCAACACTGAAAATAATAGTATCACCGGGGCTGAACACCTTTTCTGCAGGAGTATAAAAAACCGAATCGATATGAGCTTTGGTATCCAATATTATATCATCCGACAACAAATCCCCCGATTGAGAACCATCGGCAAACTGCAAACGAGCATAAACCGTTTTAACGCCGTCCCCAGCGGATAATTTGAAATTTCTATGAGCGCTAAAAGGCTCATAGACGGCATCAGAAAAAGTGGAATCCTCTGAAAAAATCACTTCCGTAGCTTGATTAGAAGTATTGACACCTATGGATACATCCTGAGAATTGGTATATTTGTTGTTGTTGTTGATACTCATCGACAAAAGGCTCATATGAGCAGCTATGGGCAGTGATTTATCCCCCTCAAGGCCGCTTTTTAAAACCGCTGCCACTCTTAAACGATAAATATGATTTACCTGCAACCCCGTGATGGTAATTGAACTTGTTGTAGTCGAATCATATAAATGTTCATTCAAAGAATCATTCTCAGAGACATATACACGATATTTCGCTACCTGACTGCTATCAGATATATCCCAGTTCAGAGTAACACTCTCATTATTAATAACAACCTGTAAATTGGTAGGAACAGGAACACCCTGAGGAAGAGAACGCACCGGATTCTTGGAATTAACATATCGATCACAACCAGTAATACTTATTATCAACAATAATAATATCAATAAAATAATTTTTCTCATTATCCTCGGTTCCTTCACTACATTTTTAATGAAACTTTAATACCGACATTCTTTAAATCAGCGGAAGGAGTAAAAGTCAAACCCTTCACGCTAAAGGTACTTTTTTCTTCGGGAAAGAAAAACAAAGCATCAAGGACATTTAAACCCCAAGCTCCAATCACCGTTCCAATGGTTATCCGTCGCACATTTTCAGCATCATAAGCATCATTTTGAGCTCTTACCAAAAGCGGATACAGATTACGCAATTGCTCGATATTTCCATGAGTATTTAAAGAATCATAGCTACTTTTTAGCTCATTAAAAGAATCCATCTTATCATCAAAGTTATTATCGGCAATAAAATAAGCTGTCACGGCACTTGCGGTCAGCAAAGTAAAAGCATATCCTTTTAGCTTTTGGTCAGCATAAACCTGACCCCATCCGGGAATGAATATGGAGCGAGCGGCCGCTTTGAATCTGGTTTTCGGGGAAAGTTTGATATTCATTTCCATCTGCTTGGAAGGGTCTAATATTATCTTGGTTTTATATGTCTCATAGCCATATTTTCTCAAAGTAAGTTTGTAATTGCCTATAAGAAGATGTCTGAAGCGAGCGGGTGTAATGCCGGAAACAATCGCTCCCCCCGATAAAGTAACTTGAGCTCCAGCGGGACTGGAACTAACGGTCAAATCTCCCGACATAGAAGCCTGAGCAAATACTGCCCCGGGGATAAAAGATACGATAAGGAGAAATTTTGTTAACATCCTTTTTAACAACATACAAAATCCCTAAAATTTATTATTTTAATTATTATCGGATAAAATAAAACATTCGTCCAGTTAAAACAAGTTATAAAAAAAGCCGTGGAAAATTCACGGCTCTCAATTTTACTATATAGATTTTTATCTAATGAGCTCCTTTGCCGGTAAAAACAACTTTGATAGTCTTGATAAGTATCTTGATATCTGTCCAAATAGATTTTTTCTCGATATATTCCAGGTCATATTTAACTTTTCTCATCACCGAAGATATCGAAGAATCATAACCATTTTCCACTTGAGCTAAGCCGGTTAAACCCGGTTTTACTTTCAAACGCTCAAGATAATCATCAACTTCCAAAGAAAGATTACTCACGAATTTCGGTCTTTCCGGACGCGGACCCACTAATGACATATCTCCTTTGAGAATATTCAAAAACTGAGGAATTTCATCAATCCTTGTTTTACGCAAGAAATTGCCGAGACGGGTAATTCTGGAATCATTTTCAGTAGCCCAAACAGGGCCGGAATTCTTTTCCGCATTATTAACCATGGTACGGAATTTATAAACTTTGAATAATCTTCCATTGTAATTTTCACGACGTCTTTCCCGACTTCTTTTCTCGCTATAATCATCGCTGTCAACTTTTTGATAAATTCTACGATTCTTTTTGCGACGATCAATTCCCACCCTGGTTTGTACATAAAATACAGGACCATGAGAGTCCAATTTAATTAATATGGGAATAATCAGCCACAGGGGTAGAGTAATTATTAACCCTACTATTGCTCCCATAATATCCATAATTCTTTTGGTCAATTCAAATACCATACCTTTTGCATATCTTCCCTTAATAAATACCCTGGGCATTGTAAAAATAAATACTGAAGAAAGAATAACAAAAACAAAACCCTTAAAATACTCCGCAAAGAAATAACTTAAATAATGAAATAATGTCAAGGATTCTGAATTTGTGGGGGCTAATTGATTAACTCTAATTCCCCTCGCAACTCCATAGCTGTAGTTTTTGGAAGGAATAACTACCGTATTTTCGCTGCGTATATTGAGATTGCTAATTTGATTTCTATCCATTTAATCTTTATTTTTTGTTTGAAATGTTTAATTAGTAATTAAGCAAATGTTTTGCCAGAATACTTTTTGATGTATAATTCTTGCACAGTTTTTACCGTAAAATATAAGCTCATATATAACAACGACATATAAGTACGCTTTTATCCGCAAATAAGGATAATTATTGTCTTTTATTATAATTATCCAATATCCTCGTTTTTTACTGATTCAGATAACATAATAAATGCAAATAATTGCGTAATTATGTTCTCTATGGGCAATAAAAAAAGCCAACTTATAAAGCTGGCTTTGAAAAGTATAAATGAATATTCAGTTAAAAATCATTGATTAAACTTAAATACCAAAGATAAACGGTGAATATCTCCTGAGGAGTATTTATCATTAGGAGTATAACTATAATCAAACTCTGCTTTCTTGAGTTTAATTCCGGCACCAACAGTCAGACCGGTTGAAAAAGCTCTCTCGTTATCTTGGGGATAATAGTTATATCCGGTTCGGATAAAATACTGGTTATCAAAATTAACTTCAAATCCCTGACGAATTATGGTATTACCGTGAAATCTCTTCTCTATTTCCACCGAAGTTAAAAATTGTTTGTTAAAAGGATAAACCATAAGGCCTAATCGTCCTGATGAGGGAAGATCTTCGGAAGTGTTTTCGAAGGTCATTTTGGGTCCTAAATTGCCAAGGAAAGCACCCAAAGCAAAACGATTAGCGCTATATTTCATTCCCAAATCAACAGCGGCGGTAGTACCATTAATGTCATCAATTTTTTGATTAATAAATTTTCCGGTAACACCGACAGAAACATTCTCATTTACTTGATATCCCACAGAAATTCCCCCAGCCCAATCATAAGCGGAAATATCACCGGTATAAGAACCGTTTATATCATAGTTTTGAATGGTGCCATAATTAAGATATATAATGGAAGCCGCCACCGTAGTTCTATCATTAACTTGATAAGCAAAAATACCATGTTCGATGGTCATATCCTGATACCAAGCAAAATGACCCAAAAGAACCTCCCCGCCTTTGACACTGGTTAGTCCGGAAGGATTCCAATAAGAAGCAACGGCACCATCGGCAATAGCCGTATAGGCTCCTCCCAATCCGGTAGCCCGGGCACCGACACCAATCAAAAGAAAATCAGCTGCCGTTCTCCCCGAATTAGTTTCAGCAACCGTCACTTTTCCCAAAAGCATCACAATTAATATTAAAAACAACCATCCCCATAGTATCTTTTTTACTGCGTTTCTAACGTCCATAATCTACCCTTTAAAATTTGTTAGTTTTGACTTTAAGAAGGGCAAGACTAATGCCAGGGGAATCCATTTTATATAATTAACCAAGCTTTTTTTAAAGCTCTCAGAACTATAATAAGTTATTGTCTCCCAACCCATTCCCAAATTGGCAAGAATATTTTTAAAGTCCTTAATTGTTACCAAAACATAATCGCTAAACAACGGAAAAGTCACTTTGATAAATATTTCAACAACAAACTCCCCACGATAATTTTTTTTCTCAAAAGCACCTTACCGTTCAATCAGTTATAACAAAAGCGTAAAAGAACTACAAACCACAAGAATTGTAGTTTTTTTCTACAGCTTTGTTAGCTCTTTTATGGAGGAAACCCCATAATTTAACTGCTTGTTTAACTGAATTTGAAGATATTGTCAACTAAAAAACAATGTTTTTAAGAAATATTTTCCTGATTGGAAAAAATGTAACGGAACAGGTATTTTTTTCACTTCAATTATCAAATTTTACTATCACTAAAAAGCGCCCTTACTTTAAATAAAAAAGTAAAAGCGCTTTTTTTTATATCTAATAGATTGGAAAAGTTAATCCAAAATCTTTATTGTAAACAAATTATTTAATAATTACTTTAGACTGTTTAGGCGGTTGTTTGCGTTTATTTAAGACATCCATAATATCTTTTGATGTCATATCCAAATTACCGTTTTCTTGGCCAGCAATAGCATCAACAGTCGGATTGGGATTTCCGGTGCCGACATACGTTGTTACCTGAGATCTTCTTGTTAGGAAAAGGACCGGTAACAGCGGTCACATAAATAGAATAATAACCATTATAAATATTTTGACTGCCGGCTATCGTATAAGCGGTATCTTTGGTAGCCAGATAGGTATACTTATACACTGTTGTCCCTGAAGAATCAGCCCGGTAACGTAAGCGTATCCCATACCAATCAGCAGTAGGGACAGAATTCCAAATTACGGTTATGGGAACATTAAGAGCGACAGTATCATCCACTACCGGAAGCACATAAAGAGGGGAATCTACATAATAACTAAGCAACTTAACGGAAGTCGTAACCATATTGGAACCGACAAAGAATTTAATATCCATAGTGTCGCCGGAAGAAAAACGATTAGAATCTTGCCGATTATAATATTCAGCCCAATAATAATCTTTATCCCCCAACACATACCAGTAACTAGTATCAAATTCACACAGAGAATCACCGGCAACGATAGAATCAATACCCGGATCGGCATTGACAACAGGCATTATATCGGCATAAAAATCTACATAGGGTTCCAAATTTGCATAGCCATAAACGAGCACTTTGTTCTGCATGATGTTATTGACGACATTATTGTCATCACTACACCCGATTAAGAAGATGCCCAAAAGCATCACCACAACGATTGATACAATAATTCCTTTTCTCATTCTCTCCCTTTCATTAGTTGGGTTTAGTTAAATATGGGTTATCAATAAAATTTAGACAAAAATATTTATTAATAATCGAAAAGCAACAATTATTTTCAATAAATTTGATTTACTAAAACTTAGCGGTTCCATTTTAATATTGAGAAACTACTTTTTAGGATGATTACCTTTTGTTTTTAGCAATAACAAACGTTTCTTCATTTTTTGATAATATTTCGTTCCTAAAATCAGATGCGGGGGCAAGGGTTGCGTTTGTTTGATTTCACTCTTAGCATTTTTAATGCGTTCCTCCGTTTCCGGGTGGTCAGCGGATAATTTCTCAAAGATATTTGAATTCCCTTTTCCACCCAGTTGAGCCAATTTTTCAAACATGGTAACAGCCGCTTGAGGGTTATAACCGGCTTTGGTCATATAGTAAATACCATCCTTATCGGCTTCCCGTTCGTTACTGCGAGAGTATCCGGAGAAAATTAAATTCATGCCCGCTCCCACCGCCGAATTGATAATATCAGAAGAATTGTCTCCTCCAAAAGCAAGCCGATAAGCCGCGGCTACTCCCAACGCCGCCTGAAGACGCTTAATACCATGCCGAGCGACGACATGTGATATCTCATGTCCTAAGACAGCGGCTAACTCAGCCTCATTATCCATCCTTCGAAGTAAACCGATATAAATAAAGATATGACCTCCCGGGGTGGCAAAAGCATTGATTTGATCGGAATTAATTACAGTAAAGTGATAGGTAATATTTCTACGGTCACAAACAGCAACTATTTTTTGACCAACGCTATTGACATAGTCTTGCCAAACAGTGTCCTGCAAGACTTTCTCCGTTTGCTCCACCTGTTTAGCCATACCGTTACCAATAGCTACTTCTTGACTTGAAGGAATAAGAATCAAAGAGGTTTTGCCCCCTGGACCGGTAGTGGCACAGGACAATATAAGAAGAATTATAAAAATAACAGGAATAAGGGCTTTTGATGTCATTTCAATAAAAACAAAAGACGGTCGCCTATAAAATCTAATATGAAAAGGGTTATAATTTATATTTATCTATGATATCCCCAATGATCGGTAATCTGTAATTTTTCCCTTTTAAGGCAAAATATATGCCCACAATGGAGAAGGCGACCGCAATAATTAAAATTGCTTTAAAGATAAAATGAGAAATGCCATCGATAAGAAAAACGACAGCCAATATCTCTATAAGAAACAACAGCACCCCTTGACGAGCATGAAAACGCGCCTCTTTATTCTCTCTCATATTTAACAAGGGAATAAAACATAAAACGGGAAGATAAGATAGAATAGCCGCTATTCTTCCTTCTTCGGATATAAAATTATCTGTCTCTAATGACTCGGAAGACTTTTCCTTTTTATCTTCTTTTAAGTCAGGAATCTCTTGGGTAGATTCCTCCTGTGATTCATTTTTAAAAAACGAGTCTACCATCTTTCCTCCATAAAATTATTTATGAGGGCCAAAACATTTCCTTATTTATTTCCGGAATGTCAATTTTAAGCGATTCATTTTCGGGACAACTTTCTACCACTTCTCCGTTTTCCCATAATGAAATCAACATTCCCAAAGTACCAAATCCTTTTTCAAAAAGAAAAGTTCTCTCAACAGCCGCTTCCAACATACTATCAATACGGAAAAAATAATCACCTTCGGTATAAGATTTTTCTTTCTCATCAGGTTCAGAAGATAACTCCCATTCAACGACCTTTATTTCCGGAGTAAAAAACTTAAACTGACATTTCAACTTTTTGATTAATTCTATACTTTTTTTATCATCAAAGTCAAGCCGAATATAGAAGTATTTATGGTCATAGGCAAAATAAACCTTGTTAATATACCTATCAACACGATGAATTACGCCGCCGGATTTGAGACAGTCAAAATAACCGGAACCCGACCATTCGTAGAAATGAGTCAAACGACCATCAATTGTCGGGGTTAACAAACCATCAGGCATAACAGCTTTTATAGCCGCTTCGTTACTATATATAGGTGTCAACAGTTCATAGGGAATTTCACGATCGGTAATTTGATAAACAGCCATCAAATGTTGACGATAAATTTCATCAAATTCTTCATTTTGCCCTCCTCTATGCTCATCACCGTACCACCAGCACCAATCAGACCCTTCGGCGATATATATTTTATTCCACGCCTCTTCAATCTTTTGTTTATCGAATTGAGGGTTATTTTGCTCAAATTGCACCAGTTCATCTCTTGTCTTTGACAAAATATCCCAAGCTTTATTATCCTCATGGTGTCCTATCCAAATACGAAAATTATGGTTAATCCATGAACCGGCGAAAAGGGATTTTAATCGTCGAGGCTCAACCTGCTCAGCCACATCAGACATAGCAACGGTCTCA
>JAADHM010000052.1 GCA_013151855.1 FCB group bacterium
TAATTAAGAATATTATCAAAATCTAATTATTTTAACCGGCAATTTATTAAAACATTAATATAGTCTTAATGTAATCTTAACAATTAATTAGTTAATAGGGGCGACAAAAAAAATAAGGCAAATTGTTAAACGTCTTAAAAATAGGGATGAAAATGAAAAAAACAGTGATCATGTTGGCATCATTAATGCTAATGGGAGGTGCTTTTAATGCGAAAGCATCGGAGACAAAAGTACATGGGCGAATGTACGGTTATTGGCGGATGGATGTATCCGGCAATGCTAACAGTGAAAACGATTTTGGCATCAGCAGAGCGTATGTTACGGTGAAATCAAAGCTATCCGATTACACTTCGGTAAGAATAACCTCGGATATTAAAAAGGTTTCCGGTTATGAAGGTTATTCGATTATTTTAAAATACGGCTATTTTGATTGGAAACCGAAATTTGCTCACCATGATTTGAAATTCCGTTTCGGGCTCCAACCGACTCTTTACATTGATAATATGAATAAGCTGTGGGGGCGACGTTATCTGGAAAAAACTATCAGTGACGAAAGGAAGTTTTTGACTTCTGCCGATTTGGGAGCCGCTTTGATGTA
This sequence comes from FCB group bacterium, assembly GCA_013151855.1. Classification (GTDB taxonomy): domain Bacteria; phylum Zixibacteria; class MSB-5A5; order GN15; family FEB-12; genus JAADHM01. The sequence continues at coordinate 599 of JAADHM010000052.1, forward strand.
TCGTTTGGGAGAGAAAGGGAAATACGGTTATATGGCGGCTAATGTGTGGAACGGGACATCATATAGTCACACCACCGAAAACAACAAATATAAAGATTTCAGTGGTTTTGTTATTCTCAAACCTTTGGAAAATAATCCCGATTTAAAGCGGTCGCGTATCGTTGCTCAGTATTATTATGGGACTAAAAATATTGCTCTTCCCGATAGTCTTAAGGCTTCTGATTATAACCGTAATTTATTATCGGCGGGTGGCATGTTAGGATATCGCCATACGCTTGATTTGGGCTTTGATATTAACTGGTACCGTACCGGACAAGGTGCCCATGTGAATAATATTACCACCACCGGTTTTTCGTTTTTTGGAACGCTTTATTTCAAACAACTTGTTAGTGAACAATCTTTAATGAAAACCCTGAATGTTTTCGGACGGGTTGATATTTATGATCCCAATACTGATATGGATAATAACGCCGAAACCGTATTTTTCGGGGGTATTGAATGCACTCCGGTAAAAGGGTTTAAAGCGGCAATCAATTTACGCTCTACCGCTTTTGAAGATAGTAGCAAGGATTCCAAAACCTATTTGTACTTTAATACGTTAGTAAAATTTTAACCCTAAAAAAGGATGACAAAAGGATGAAAAGAATCATCGTAATTTTGGTAATGTTAACGGTTGTTGCTGCTATGGTTATATCTGGCAGTAGCATAACCGTCAAAGGCTCGGACACGCTGGTGCGCTTAGGTCAAAGATGGGCGGAAGCGTATATGAAGAAAAACCCGGGCGTAACCGTTCAAGTCTCCGGTGGCGGCTCGGGAACGGGAATTGCCGCTCTAATCAATGGCACGACCGATATATGTGAAGCCTCCCGCGATATGAAACCGAAAGAGTATAAAATGGCGGAAAAAAGAGGTATTAAACCATATCGGATATCTGTTGCTTTAGACGGTATCGCTGTCTATCTCAATAAAAATAACCCGGTAACGGTGCTATCGTTGGCACAGTTGAAGGGTATTTATACCGGCTCTGTTACCAATTGGAAAGAGGTTGGCGGAGAAGACCATCAAATTATTCTCTACGGAAGAGAAAACAACTCCGGCACCTATGCGTTCTTTAAAGAGCATGTTCTTAAAAAAGAAGATTATGCCGACCGTACCCAAACCCTTCCCGGCACCGCGGCGGTAGTTAATGCCGTAGAGCATGATAAGTATGGTATCGGATACGGAGGGATTGCTTGGGCGACGGGAGTGAAAGATGCTAAGGTTAAAAAGGATGATAACTCTCCTGCGGTGGCGCCTTCGTTGACCACCGTTTCCAACGGCACTTATCCTATCTCTCGAGAATTATATTGGTTCTTTAATGGTAAACCCACCGGTGATTTGAAAAAGATTGTTAATTGGGCGCTTTCCGAAGAAGGCCAAAATATAGCCAAAGAGGTTGATTATGTTCCTCTTCCCAAAGAAATGGCTTTAAAAAGTATGGTTAAGTAACCCCTCTCGTAGTTATTCTCCTGAATGAGAAAAAGGGTAAAGATTTGTTAATAATCTTTACCCTTGGAAATTGGAAAAAATGGAAAAATATCATTTCAAACCGAAATCGAAAATCAAAGAATTTCTGGGTGAAAAGTTTATCTCTTTAAACGCTTATCTTTCACTTTTGGCTATCATTTTGATTTTCGTCTTTATATTTAAGGAAGCGATACCAATTTTTACCGATGCTGATGTTAAAGAAGAAGCCAGTGTCGGGAAAATGGTTTTTAAACAACATTATTATCCTGATCGTCCGGCAAAATGGGGTTGGCAGCCTAATTCGGAAGTTCCCAAATATTCCTTGCTCCCTTTATTTATCGGAAGTATCAAAGCGGCTATCATTGCCATGCTCTTTGCCGTGCCTTTGGCGGTAGCGGCGGCTGTTTATGTTTCCGAATTTGCTTCGCTAAAAATAAGGGAAATAATCAAACCGATAATAGAAATTTTAGCCGGAATCCCATCGGTAGTATTGGGTTTTTTCGCTTTAATTGTCTTGGCGACTTTGTTGCAAAATATATTTGGATTTACTTTCCGTTTAAACGCTATTAACGCTGGGATTGCTTTGGGGTTAGCGGTAATACCTATTGTTTTCACCATCGCGGAAGATGCCATGCGTGCCGTCCCCGGAACTCTTAGGGATGCGTCTCTGGCTTTGGGTGCCAATCCCTGGCAAGTATCTTTTACGGTGGTATTACCGGCGGCTTTTCCCGGAATTGCTTCCGGGGTCCTTCTCGGTTTTGGTCGTGCTATGGGAGAAACGATGATTGTCTTGATGGCCTCGGGTAATGCGGCTATAATTTCGGCAAGCTTCACCGATTCTATCAGAACTTTTGCGGCGACTATTGCTGCGGAAATGGGAGAAGTTGTTTTTGGCAGTACTCATTATGATGTTTTGTTTTTTATCGGTACTTTGTTGTTTGTTTTAACCTTTTTAATTAATTTAGTGGGTGATTATATTCGTTTGAAACTTAAAGAAAGACTACAAGGCAAATTATCATGAGCCAGAAGACAGAAAAACTAACATCGATCAATTCCTATATCTCTTCTACCGTTGTGCATCCGAAGTCTGAAGGAAAAATTCCTAAGGCTCTAATGCTATTATCGGTTTTAATTATTGCCGGAATGCTGTCTTTAATATTATTTAATATTATTTATCACGGCATTGGTGCTATCAGCTGGGATTTTTTAACTCTTCCTCCGGAAAACGGTATGGAAGGGGGAGGCATTTTCCCCGCTATTTTTGGAACGGTGGCTTTGGTGATTTTGATGACCATAGCTGTTGTCCCCGTTGGAGTTTTAACGGCTATTTATTTACAGGAATATACCCGTCCCACATCATGGGTGACCAGAATAATCCGTATAGCCATTAATAATTTAGCCGGTATACCATCGATTGTATTTGGATTGTTTGGCTTGGGATTTTTTATCGGTTTTATCGGTCATGGTATTGATAAGGTTTTTTATCCGGGAAGCAGACCGGTTTGGGGACAGCCGGCAATTATCTGGGCGGCATTGACGATGGCGCTTTTAACTTTACCGGTGGTAATCATTGCCACCGAAGAAGCACTCAAAGCAATCCCTCGAGAAATTAAAGAAGCCAGTTATGCTTTGGGCGCCACGAAACTGCAGACAATTATAAGGATTATCATTCCTCAAGCCTTACCCGGTATTCTAACCGGTGCCATTTTAGCCGTTAACCGTGGCGCCGGAGAGGTTGCTCCTATTATGTTTACCGGTGCGGCTTATTATTTACCTTATTTACCGACCAAGTTAAATGACCAGTTCATGGAAATGGGTTATCATATTTATGTGATGGCGACGCAATCGCCTAACATCGAGGCGACGAAACCGATTCTTTACGGTACCGTGCTGGTGCTTTTAACCTTAACGTTATTACTTAATTTCGTGGCGATATATATTCGTTCCCACATTAGAAGAAGGCGCATCCATGCTTAAACAATCTGAAAAAGAATTGGTGGTATCCCATCCTGTCGATAGTAGGGGAGAAAGGGTCAAGTTAGACCGTTTGTCGCCCCAAAGTCCGTCATTAAAAATGACCATAAAGAACCTGAATTTTTATTATAGTCGGCATCAAGTTCTTTTTAATATTTCTCTTGATGTCGTCGAGAATAAAGTTACCGCCCTTATTGGTCCTTCGGGTTGTGGTAAGTCGACATTTTTGAGAACCTTAAATAGAATGAACGACACGATCCCCGCTACTCGTATGGAAGGCGAAATAAAACTCGATGGTGTGGATATTTATAAAAATGTAAAAAATGCTTCCATGCTTCGTACCAGAGTGGGGATGATTTTTCAGAAATCCAATCCTTTTCCGAAATCTATTTTTGATAATGTTGCTTACGGACTGAGAGTTAATGGTGTTACCAAAAAACATATTGTTGCCGAAGCCGTGGAGGAAACTTTAAAAAGAGCCTATCTGTGGGAAGAAGTCAAAGATAAACTTAATAAAAGCGCTTATACTCTGTCCGGCGGGCAACAGCAGCGTCTTTGTATAGCTCGTGCTTTGGTGGTTCAGCCGGAGGTGGTGCTTATGGATGAACCGGCTTCGGCTTTAGATCCGACTTCGACGATTAAGATTGAAGATTTAATCGGAGAATTGAAAAAGAATTATACCATTGTTATTGTTACTCATAATATGCAGCAGGCGGCTCGTATTTCAAATACTACCGCTTTCTTTTATGAAGGCAAATTAATTGAAGTGGGAAAAACCAAAAAGATTTTTACCAAGCCGGATAAAAAGAAAACAGAAGATTATATTACCGGACGCTTTGGTTAAAAAAAGGAAGTAAAATGTCTAAACATTTTCAAAGACAAATAGAAAGACTGAAAAAAAAGATGTTATTTTTGAGTGCCGTTGTTGAAGAGAGCGTCCATCAAGCGGTAACAGCGCTTATTGAACGTGATATCGAAAAAGCTGTTTTGGTTATTAAAAAAGACGAAGAGATTGATAATATGGAAGTCGAACTTGAGGAAGAGGGTTTGAAAATCTTAGCTCTTTATCAACCGGTGGCAATCGATTTAAGATTTATCATTGCTGTGTTGAAAATAAATAATGATCTGGAACGCATTGGGGATTTGTCGGTCAATATTGCCGAACGAGCTGTTGCTCTTGCCAGCGTCCCTCCGGTTGAAATATTTTTTGATATTGAAAAAATGTCTACCATTGCCAAAAAAATGCTCAAAAAAAGCCTTGATGCACTGGTCAACCTTGATGTTCGGTTAGCCTCAGAAATTGAATCGTTCGATGATGACATTGATCGCTTACATCGCGGAAATTATGCCAAATTCAAAGAGGCTATAAATGCCAATCCTAATCGGGTAGACGAACTTCTTCAACTGTTGGGCATCTCACGATATCTGGAACGTATTGCCGACCATACCACCAATATCGCTGAAGATGTAATTTATATGGTTGATGGTAACATCGTTAGGCACAAAAACGAATTATAATCCATTATAACCGTGGTATGCCGAGATGTTTTGTAGCTATCCTACTTATGGCTTATTTCGTTGAGGACGTTCAATTCTGGGCGAGGAGATTTGAACAATCAAAACGGGAATATCAACCTCATGGCGGACAGTGGAAGCCGTTTGACCAAAAACAACATCTTCAATGCCACGATGTCCATGAGAACCAAAGACCAGAAAATCTATATCCGATTCATTTACGGCTTTAACGATCTCATCGGCGGGTTTTCCAAAGCACAACATAAATTCAACCGCTAAATCTCTTTCTTCAATTTCACGGGTAAGACTTTCCAGATAGGATTCGTCTTCGCGACTGTGTAAACTATCGCTGTCTTTTCCGAAAACGAACGTTCCGGGTGTTTCCACTACATGGATGAGCGTCAAACGGGCATGGTTTTGTTTTGCCAAAGAAATAGCCGCAGAAATTATTTCGGCATCTCCTTGACTGTGTTCCAAAGCCACCCCGATATTTTTGAAGGAAACCGGTTTGATTTTACTGGCTATATCTTGAACGGTGGAAACTTCTTTGCTGGTCCAGATTGTTGATTTCCCCCTAAACGAGCGAATAGTTATGAAAACTAAGACTCCCAAAAGAAATAACAAAAGCGGTAAGATAATTATCCATAACCAGAAGGGAGCGCCATGTATCCAGCCGCTTAACTCATCCAGAACCAATTTGAGGTTCAGCACCACGATTAAAACGGTAATAAACCAGCCTAAAATTTTGACCCATAGGCGATTTACGAATTTTCCCATTTTATTTTTATCGGAAGTAAAATGAAGCAGAGGAATAATGGCAAAGGGTAACTGCAAACTCAGTACCACCTGAGAAAGGATTAACATTTTGTAGGTTCCTTCGCTACCGGCGATAATGATGACTATGATAGCGGGAATAAGAGCCAAACTTCTGGTCAACATCCTTCGCAACCATGGTCTCATTTTAATATTGAGAAACCCTTCCATAACAATTTGTCCCGATAGAGTACCGGTAAGGGTGGAACTCTGTCCGGCTATCAACAACGCCAGGGCAAAGGCTATGGGGGCGATTTTGGAACCTAAGATTGGTTCCAAAAGTTGATATGCTTGCTGAATTTCGGTTACCACAATTCCTCTATTAAAAAAGACAGCTGCCGCCACAACTAAAATAGCCGCGTTAACGAAAAAAGCGACATTCAAAGCTATGGCGGAATCTATTAAATTGAATTTACAGGCTTCGGTTTTACCGGTATACGTGTTGGTGATTTTTCTCGATTGAACCAAGGAAGAATGGAGATACAAATTATGGGGCATTACCGTAGCGCCGATGATACCGATGGCAATATATAACGAAGAACTGTCGAGATGGGGAATAAAACCTGCGGCGATTCCTTTCCAACTGGGTTGGGCAAAAAATATTTCCACTAAAAAACAGGCTCCGATAGTGCCAATTAAGGCTACGATAAAAGCTTCCATCTTTCTCACGCCCAGCCTTTGAATGGCTAAAAGCAAAAAAGTGTCGAAAGCGGTAATCCCCGCTCCCCATAAAAGAGGAATACCAAAAAGTAAATTCAAGCCGATAATCGTACCGATGACTTCGGCAAGGTCGGTGGCGGCGATGGCGATTTCCGCCAAAATCCAAAGGAAAAAAACGACAAATTTGGAATATTCTCGACGGCATCCTTGAGCCAGATCCAAACCGGTTACGATACCCAGACGGGCGGATAAGGTTTGTAAAAGTAACGCCATAAGGTTGGACATTAAAATAACCCAGAGAAGAGCGTATCCGAAGCGGGCACCGCCTTCGATATCCGTTGCCCAGTTGCCGGGGTCCATGTAACCGATGCTGACAAGATAAGCGGGTCCGATAAAAACAAATAGCCGACGTAGCCACTTGCCTTTTTTTACCGCAACTGTCCCTTCGAGATTATCAATAGATAGTTTAGATGTTTTGTCTTTATGCATATTTAAGAGGTTTTATAAATATCATTGTTAAAATTTTAATTAAGAATACGTTATTAAGCAAGTTTAATTTGAATTTTAAAAATTGGATAGCCGTAATTTATTGCGGCTTTACTGTGAGCAGGGTTAAATCATCAAATTTTATTTCGATGAGATTTTTTCAATATTAGATAATATATGTAAAGTTAGTTGTAGGTCAGGAGGCCTGTCCTCCCGACGATAAAGAATTTTTGTCAGGATAACTAACACGTCTGTCGGAAAAAGACGTCAAGAGCGCATGGCTCTTGACCTGCCCAGTTGGAAGTTTTTTAACCGAATTCTTAATAAGTTTATCAATTGGTCCCGTATAGCTAAATCATTATGACTTTAGTATGAGCCGGATTTTACTTGCGCTTGCCATGTTTCTTCCGTCTGGAACCTTGACCTACGGATTTCTTTTTAGAAAGCCGGTTCTTTTTAAAATTTAACCAAAAAGGATTTTCATTACCGGAATTATCTTGATTGAAATCAACCGGTTGTTGTGAGTTTTGAGGTTTTGAAACTTCACGTTTTGATTCCTGTCGATTCGAATCTTTTCTTTTGAAATCTTTCTGTTTCGATTCAACCTGCTTCATAGCGAATATTTTGGAAACACTTTTTCTGAAGTCCTGACGTTTCAATGAGCGCTTTTTTGAATATTTTCGTTTCGAAGGTTTTTCATCTCTTGAAGTTTCGTTTTTTAAATTCAACTGATTGGCTTCTTTCAAGAGCAGCTTCTCGGAAGGCAGGGTAGGTAGAGCCGAAATCGCCAATTTGGTCTTCATAAATTTTTCAAGATTTCTGATTGATCCTTTTTGAGAGGTGTTAGCAAAAGAAATGGCGTGGCCGGTTTTTCCGGCACGACCGGTGCGACCGATACGGTGAACATAATCTTCCGAGTTAGCCGGCATATCGTAGTTGACCACCAATTCAATTTCGGAGACATCGATTCCACGGGCGGCAATATCGGTTGCTATGAGGATCTGATATCTTCCCCGCTTAAAACCTTCCAAAGCATGTCGCCTTTGTTCCTGACTTCGATTGGAATGAATTTCAGCCGCGGCAAAACCCATATTCTTTACTTTACGGGTTAGTATAGTTGCCATCCGTTTTGTTCGGGTAAAAACAAGTACCCGACCGGAACACTTTTTAAGCTGAACGGCTAAAAGCAGTTTTTTATCCTGGTTTTTAATGAAAAACATTTCATGGCTAATCTCAGCAGGGGTTGCACCGGAACGATCAATTTCAATGCGGGTCGGATCTTCCATAAGTTTTTCAGCAATAGCTTCAATTTCTTTCGGCATGGTTGCTGAGAACAGCATCGTTTGACGTTTATCGGGAATTGATTTCATTATTTTTTTAATATTAGGAGCGAACCCCATATCGAGCATCCGGTCGGCTTCATCTAATATAAAAACCTCAATATTAGAAAGATTGACAGTTCTTCTTTCGATATGATCCATGAGCCGTCCGGGGGTGGCAATAATAATACGAGGATTCTTTTTGAGAGCAATCCTCTGTAAAGACATCGAGGCGCCCCCAATCAAAACTGCCGAACGAATATGTATTGAGCAGCTAATGGCTTGAAGTGATTCCTCTACCTGAATTGCCAGTTCACGAGTCGGAACCAAAACAAGTCCGGCGCCTTTTTTTATTTTTGACAAACGCTGCAACATAGGAATGCCATACGCAATAGTCTTGCCGGAACCAGTCTGGGCAATAGCGATAATATCGTTTCCTTGAATGCCAACCGGTATTGATTCTTTTTGAATAGGAGTCGGGTTTTTAAAGTTAAGTCGATTGATTCCCTGTATTAAGCTCGGGGCAATACCCAAATCATAAAATCCGTTACCCGATCGTTTAGTCTTTTTGTCACTTCTTCTATTATAGCTCTCTAAGGCAGAGTCGTGTAATTGTTGGTCTAAGTTCAAATAATCCTCTCTAAGGTATTAAGTTAAGTGGGGGTAATTATAGCCGTTGAGCTAATAAACCTATAAATCGATGATTGTCAAGGGAAAAGAATTTACTGGATAATAACCGTCTAATGTAAATCGTAAGGCCTTTAGGGTATAAAAGTTACGAGGATATTGAGGATTATAAAATATAACGTCTGTGAATGTTATTTACAATAAAAAACCAAATTAAATCGGCTTACAAAAAAAGCCAGAATATATATCCTGACTTTTTTATACGTAATTTATAAAGCAATTATGCGGAAGGTCTTAATTGTAACACACTGGAACTCTCATCTAAGGCGAGCTGTTTTTTCCCGGCACGTTTTCGTTCATCGATATCCAAAATTGTTTTTCTAATCCGAATGGATTTTGGAGTTACTTCAACCAATTCATCGTCTCTGATCCACTCCATGGCTTGCTCTAACGTCATCTTGCGGGGGACATCAACTTTGACACCTATATCTTTTGTTGATGACCGATGGTTGGTCAGATGTTTCCGTTTGGTTGGGTTGCAAGTCATATCCATATTTCTTGCATTTTCACCGACAATTTGACCGGTATAGATGTTTTCTGTCGGTTCAACAAAGATGACTGACCGCTCTTGAAGCCCTTCCAAGGCATAGGCCGTGGCAGGGCCTGTTTCGATACTAATGACAGAACCTTTGCTCCTTGACACGATATCACCACACCACGGACCATAGCCAATAAAACGGGAGGCCATAATTCCGAGACCACGTGTGTCGGTTAGAAACTCCGACCTGTATCCGATCAAGCCGCGTGTGGGGATTTCAAATTCGATACGAATAGTATCGGTACTGGCATTTTCAACCGATGTTAACTCCCCTTTACGTCGGGCGAGTTTTTCAATGATGATTCCCTGGTATTGTTCGGAAACATCTATAATAAGCTGTTCCATCGGTTCCAAAACATTATCGTTTTCATCAAGATGTGTAATGACTTCCGGACGGGAGATACAGAATTCAAGCCCTTCACGTCGCATTTCTTCAATTAAGATAGCCAAATGAAGTTCACCGCGTCCTGAAACTTTCACACCATCCGGGCGGCCGATATCCTCCATTCGCAGAGCAACATTCACCCGAAGTTCTCTTTCGAGTCGTTCTTTTAACTGACGGAGCATAATCGCCGTGCCATCCTGTCCTGAGAATGGCCCGTTGTTGACTAAGAAAAACACTGAAAGAGTAGGTCCTTCGATCTCAAGAGGCTTTAGTGCTTCTTTGGTATCTTCACTTTTGGAAAAGGTATCGCCAATACCAATCTCCGGAGGTCCGGCTAACCAAACGATATCGCCGGCGGAAATTTCATCGGTCTCAACCCGTGTCAGACCGCGCGTAACCCACATATGGATACCCTTTACTCTTGAAGAAGAATTTAGCTCCCAGCCTTTATCTTGAGATGACGGATCTTTTAGCTTTGTAACCAAGCGGGTGAAATCTTCACCTTTTTTTAACGTACCCCGAAGAACCCGACCACAACCGATTTGACCGATATAATCATTCCAATCGAGAGAGCTGATTTGCATCAAGAAATCACCATCCTGATTGACTTGTGGAGGAGGAACTTCATCAATGATTGTCCGAAACAGGGCATCCATTCCTTTATGTTCTTCTTTGCCTAAATCATTGACAAACCATCCGTCAAGGCCGGAACCATAGAGTATCGGAAAATTAGCCTGTTCATCGGTGGCGCCTAATTCTATGAAGAGGTCAAATGTTTTATTGAGGGTATAATCCGGACGGGCGTTCGGACGGTCGACTTTATTGACAATGACAATCGGGCGAAGGCCGAGCTTTAAGGCGCGCATAAGCACATAACGGGTTTGTGGCATGGGACCTTCGTTGGCATCGACTAACAGCAGAACCGAGTCGACCATAGAAAGTACCCGTTCTACTTCGCCGGAGAAATCAGCATGACCGGGAGTATCTATAATATTTATCAGGTAATCATTCCATGATACGGTGCAGTGTTTTGAACGAATAGTTATACCGCGTTCACGTTCTATTACATTGTTGTCCATAAGTCGTTCGGCAACTTCTTGGTTTTCGCGGAAAGTCTGAGTTGCTTTAAATACAGAATCTATAAGGGTCGTTTTGCCGTGATCAATATGGGCAACAATGGCAAGATTTCGGATATGAGCAATATCGGTCATTAATCAATACACCTTTCGTAGGCAGAAATATCTGCGAAGTAACATATTTCAAAAAATTCTACGGATTAAACTTTCAGGAAATAATCACGCAGAAAAAACCCGAACAGATATTTGGCTGTCCGGGAAATCATAAAACCTGTGAATTATACATTTTTATCTTATTTTGTCAATGAAAATTTTTACCTTGGGTAGTTCACCCTTTAGGCGAGTTTAAAGGGCATTTCTTGTTTAGATTTCCTTGGATTTATTTGAAGACGAAAAACAACCCGGCACTTAAGTGGTCGGCAGACGCCCTCGTCTGCCACCTTAATTTATTTCTATTTAACATTGAAAACTTTATTATCAATTTCAACGAAACCATAAACAATCCATCTACTTTAGTTCGGTTATATTTCTCATCTCAACAAAGGATTTTTTAAATTTATAACTCAATCTATGATATTGTATGAAAAAAAGCAATTATAAAGCCCCGATATCACTCTCCTCAAGCTTTTGCGAGTTTTGAATTCACAATTAG
>JAADHM010000030.1:0-10048 GCA_013151855.1 FCB group bacterium
CCAATCCGTCATTATCACTTACCGTGTAAGGAAGACAGATTTCCTGCGATGAGCAGAGAGAAAGAGAAGTATCATTCCCGAAAACAATTTGTGGCGGAGTATTGATAGTGACATTAATATTTACCGTATCGGTCATTTCTTCACCGCAATCATCAATGGCTCGCAAAGTAAACTGATGTAAACCCGACACCGTGGGATTGAAGCAAATGGAAGTACCATCATAAGTCCCTTGACCGGTAAACATACAGTCACTTAAATTTCCATCGGCATCACTACACGAAGCCGGCCAGCAAATAGTTGAGGTAGAATCGCACAACGTTAGGGTTTGGTCGGCACCGGCATTGGCTACCGGCGGTTCGTTAATCTGAACATCCACATTTATGGTATCCACATCGGACACACCACACTCATCTTCTATTTTAATAATAAAGGAATAGGTACCGTCGCTTGAGGGCGTGAAACACACCTCTGAATTGGCTTCGTCAATCGTCCCCGGACCCGCTTCAAGCGTTATGTTAACGGGACGAGGAGCATCCGGATCCGTAATATAATACGGTAAACATACTTCTTGCGAAGCACAAAGGGAAATAGTCGTATCGTTCCCAAAAGCAATTTCCGGCGGTTTATTGATGATAAATTCGACATTAAACTGGCTTTCGCAAACCGCTCCGCAGGAATCTTCGCTATGCATGGTGACCGTCACCGCTTGACTGGCGTTGGGGGTATAACACCAGTTATTGCCAACGATAGTACCGACATCAACTTGGGTGAAACTCAAATTATTATCACTATCTTCGGCAAATGCCGGCAGACACACCTCTGCGGGGGTACATTGGAAAATAACGGTATCTTGCGGAATATGACACACCGGTGCCGAATTGAGACTCACATCAACATTGACCGTATCTCGGTCACTTAATCCACAGGCATCGGTAGCTTCCATAACAAAACTATACATTCCCGAAGTCGTCGGAGTAAAACAGATGTTGCTTCCATCGTAATTACCCGGACCTTCTACCAAAGCGCAATTACTGAGATTGGCATCGGTATCGGAACAGCTTACCGGTAAACATATTTCCTGCGGCGCACAAAGAGAAAGAGTCTGGTCGTTTCCGGCATCAACCACCGGCGGACTGTTTATCGTCACACAAACGGCCACGGTATCCTGAGTTACCACACCGCACTTATCGGTAGCCTGAAGAACAAATTCATAACACCAGCTTTTGTCGGGAGTAAAGCAAATATTGGTGCCATCAAAAGTCCCCGGGCTATTTATCAGCTGAACCGTATCCAAATTATCATCGGGATCGCTGACACTCACCGGCCAGCATATTTCTGTCGGAGTACATTGGAATATATTTTGATCATCACCGACATCGACCAGAGGAGCGTTATTAAATCCGATAGTTACATTGATCGTATCGACATCATTCAATTGACACGAGTCGACAGCTTTTACGATAAATTGATAATTTCCCACCGAGGTGGGCATAAAACATAACTGAGAAGTTAAAGTATCGATGAAACCGTTGCCGGCTATTAATTGAACCGATTCAATATTATTATCGACATCGGAAAGAGCATAAGGGATACATACCGAATCCATATTACAGAGGAAAATAGTAGTGTCATTACCAAAAGCGATTTCGGGAGCATTATCGACAGTAATATTATAGGTCATATTAACCGTATCAGCCGCTCCGCAGGAATCCGTGACCATTGCCATAACCGTATAGCTTCCGTCACCGGTGACATCAAAGCACCATAACCCCGCCGCATTAACAGTACCGACACCACTTAAACGAGACCAGACTAAACTCCCGCCATCAGCATCGGAAGAAGAAAACTGATAACATATTTGAGGAGCCGCGGAACAAACAAAACTATCGACACTTGCCGGAGGATTTACGGCCACGGGAGGTGAATTTATCTCAACATCGGCAACCACCGTACAGGAATCGGAACCGCAATCGGTGGAAGCCACTACCTTAAGTTCGTAATGCCCGGACGTATCAGCCGCAAAACAAATATTTCCGGCGCTATAACTACCGATAGGTGACACACTGACATTTACACCGGAACCGTTAATACTAACGGGTAAACAAACCGTGTCCGCTTGGCACATAAAAATATCGGCTGGTTCGGGACAGGTTATTTGCGCTACCGTTCCGATATTGACCTTGAACACCACCTGGCAGGTATCGGCTCCGCAATCCGAAGTAGCAATTACTTGTGAAGTATAAATACCGGAAGTGTCGGTATAAAAACACAGTTGCCCGTTGTCATAATTACCTAACGAAGTGGTTATTGTTGCCGAAGCGGGGGTTATGTCCAACATCTGACAAACAGTATCGGAAGCACAAAGATTGATATCGATGGTATCACCGGGACAATTTATGGCGGCCATTTCTCCAAAACTAATATTTACATTTATTGTATCGACATCGGTAGCACTACAAGAGTCACTAACACTGACGATAAATTCATAATCGCCATCACCGGTAGGAGTAAAACAAACCCGATTAGCAGCTGTATCCAGACTGCCAAAGCCCGACACCATCGTTTCCGTAAGACCACTTAATCCCTGAGGATCACTAACGGTATAGTTAAAACATAACTCTTCGGCGTTACAAAGGGAAATCGTTGTGTCGTTGCCAAAAGCTATTTGAGGAGCGTCATTTATGATAATATCATAAGATAAATTCACCGTATCGGAAGCACCACAGCTATCGGAAACCATCACCGTAACCGAGTAAATACCCGATGATGAAGGAGTAAGGCAATAATTACCATCGGTGCTTACCGTACCATCACCGCTTATTTTCTGCCAGACCAAATTGTCTCCATCATCATCAATGGCACTGAACTGATAGCAAACTTGTTCCGTATCACATAGGAATAAAGGCACGGGACTCGAAGGATCCACCGCCACCGGTGAAGAATTAATAGTTACATTATAGGTTAAGGTCGTCGTATCGGCCGCCCCACAGGAATCTGCTACAATAACAGTAGCATCATAAACGCCCGAAGCCGTGGGAGTAAAACAATAATTGCCATCAGAAGTTATCGTTCCCGCACCGTTTAATAAAGACCAGTTAAGATTATCGCCATTGGGGTCTGATGCCGTAAAAGTATGGCATAGTTGTTCGGGCTGGCATAAAAATTTGGTAACCGGTGAAGGGTCATCGGCTATGGGTGCTAAATTGGTAGCGACATTCACCACCACGGTGTCAAAATCTTCCAACCCACAGGAATCGACGGCATGAATTACAAAAGTATAAGCTCCCGCCGACGGCGGAGTGAAACAAATTTGATTATTGTCCAAAGTTCCGGGTCCCGAAGATAGCTCCGTAAAGGCAAGATTATTATCGGGATCGGAAAAATTAACCCCAAAACATATCGGTGAAAGAGAACATAAGAAAGTATTAATATCAGCACCGGCATTGACAACGGGCGGCTGATTTATATTAACCGTTACATACGAAGTAGCCGTACCGATATTGCCACAGGCGTCGGTAGCCTGAACCCCTATTTCATAGGTTCCGGAAGTGTCAGCATAAAAACAAACATCGGACATACTGGATGATGGCGCCGTACGAGCGGCGAAAGCATCGATTTCAAAAGTTCCGCTGATATTGGTAATTTGTACTTCATTGAATTCAATACCATCGGGTAAATCCAATGTCACTCCCCCTATGCCTGAGGAAGCCGTCCCACCGGGAATTTGCTTGGTAAGAGTATATTGGGTGGTGCCATCTTTTTTAAATTTTATTTCCGCTGTCCCCGTTCCATTGGTATTAGTGAAAATTACAAAATCGGTATTGGCTCCGTTACAAGTAGTCAAATATTGACTAAAACCAATGATGCAATGATACCCTGAACCAAAAGCAATGGAACCGTCCCCATCACCACCATCGGGACCACCGGGTCCGGCCGTGGTAAAAGTCATATCGGTCGGAGGACCTAAAAGAAAATCAGCCGCATTCCCCGGCTCCAAACCGTTGGGGAAAGAACCATAATCGACAACACTATCGGGAAAAACAAAATTCGGCAACGCAACCGCAACCCCCGACTGAGAATTAACCGGCGGAACAAAATCAGACGCCGTCAACAAAATTTTACCCGGCTCGCCACCACCAACCTGAGTAATCGTACCTCCCAGTTGATTAACGCGGTGAATTTGGTCAAAACCGGAAAGAGAGCCGGTATAGGTACCATAATTGGTGGTAACCGACGACACATCGCAATCATTATCTAAAATATCCACCGGCAAGCAAATATTACCGGAATTACACAAGAAAATAGTCGTATCAAGGGGTAAAACAACCTCAGGAGGAGTACTAACGGTGACATCGTAGGTAATGGTCATCGTATCGGTTCCTCCCGTGCCATCGGTGACTTCATAAGTAACAGTGTATAATCCCGAAGAAGTCGGGCTTAAAGTATAATAAGCAAAAGCCGGCGTTACTGAAGGTGTCGTTACCAAATTACCGGGGCCGGAAAGAATGGAAATAGTTAAAGTATCCCCTTCATTGGGATCGGTGGCTTTGATAGTGTCATAAACAGCCCCCCCGGAACAAATCAAATAAGTATAATCGCAGTTGACAGCATCTTCATCGTCGTGATTAGTACTGTCATCACCATGATCATCCGCTTCATCGTCATTATCACTGTTATTGTCTTCGTCCTCATCTTCACATCTCACAAAACGCGGAGGATAAGAAGGTGGACAAAAGAGCGTTGAAAATTGGACACCGTTTCCTTCATAAGCCCAACTGCCTCCATAACGATTACTATATGTTGACCCCGACGAAATGAGACCGTTTTTATTATAAGAGGCTCCGGGAAGATTTTTGGGTGTAAAACGGCTGGTGTTGGAACCCTTTTTCGGATCATTAAGCTGATACTGGTCTGTTACTCCCGGATAAGTATCTTCAAAATCGGGAACATCTGATAATTTTATCATATCTTTGCCCAGATATATTTGGTCGGGTCCAAAGGGAATATTATTATGGCCGGAAGACCAAATATTAAAATCAATGGCACAACCGGCAACATTAATCCCTAAGGTATCGCTAAAATCACCGGAATGATGATGGGCATAATTGACGGTAATATCCCACCATATTTCATAGAGATTAGGGGCAATGCTGTCAGGCCATTTGACCCATCCCCAGCGGTCATTTTGCTTCAAATTGCAGGTAAGCTCAAAACCCTCTGACCATATATTCACATTGGGACTTGGTGGTTGCTCCATTACTACCAATATGGAACCATGGAATTGCACCCGTGAACGGCACCTTGACGGATAAACAAAATTAGATATATACCACCTATGAGCAACCGTATCACTATAAATATAATAACCACCGGCATCATCATTTGATGATTCTGGAAAAATTGGCACCCCCTGAAAATAGCCGGAATCGACAAGATTATAATTGGGTGGAGTGCCGGGCGGGTTATTATCATAAGGGTTATAATAAGCCACATCAGCCCCAAAATCACCTTTAACATATTGTGCTCCAACGGAATAAACAACAGCTAAAGATAGAAATACAATGACAAAGATTGTCTTGTTTTTCAAAATATTCTCCCCGTAAACCAAATTTACCTACCCATAGCTATTATTCTAATGTAGGTAATTAGAATAAATAACTACATAATGATCTTTAATCTATAAAGAAAGATTGATACTGTTTAATGAAAAAGAAGGCGTTCGCAATCGTCAATACACTACTCCCTCGTTACCTAATATCCTCATCCAAAGTAGATTCACAATTATCAAATATAACTTTGAATTTTTGACCTACCTCTGACTAATAACAATCTAATAGTTATCAGTTTTTACGTCAAGCGAAAAATGCTTTTTCGAAGCTGTTTTTTGGCTTATATACAGGACAAAATCCATATTATAACTACTGTTTTACTTTGGCTAAAACCGATTCAAAAGGATTTAAAATTAGTTTTTTTGGTTTTTGGGGTAAATTGGGCAAAGAAAATTCAAAATTGGGTTTATCAACCAAAAGGCGCAGATAAGCTTTTCTACTATTGTCTATATCTATTTCCAAAGGGACGTACATTTTAAAATCCTCTGTAACTCCTTTGGTGATTATCTGCCCATGAATGGTATATTTCCCCTTCTTGTCCTTTTCATAGCGATAAGAAAATTGGTAGGTAGGTAGTTCATTGCGGTAAATCCATTCATTAAAAAACCAATCCATTTTTATACCGGTATATTTCTCCGTTAATATTTTAAAATCAGCCGTGGTAACATTTTTACCTCTGTTTCTGGCATAAAATTCTTTCATCATATTAAAAAACCTATCTTCGTTCATCGTTTTAAAATCAATGAGCAGATTGCGTAACATATGTAAAACCAAAGCTCCTTTTTTATAAATAATTAAATCATAGTCACCGGCGGCTTTGGTACTTGAGGTGCGATAACCCAAAGCGATAGGACCCGATTCCACCCCAGAGCCAAAAATAAACTTACGGGCGGAAAAAATATCATTACGGTAATTTTTTATCATATCGAGAAATTGGTCGTTTCCACTCACTGCCTGCAAATATAAAAGAGCACTGTACTCGGCAAATCCTTCGCTGAGCCATTGGTCGTGATAGGTGGCATATCCCACCCCGACCCCCCACCACTGGTGAGCAACTTCGTGGGCTCGAAACAACCGTTGGTATCCCCAACTATCGGTATTAATCCAAGTCTCAAACCCCAAATGCAAAAACCCCGGGAAAGCTTCTCCGTGAGACGCCAATATTTCCCCCACACTCATTTTCGGGTAGGGGTAGGGTCCGAAATAATTGGAAAAAAGCTTCAAAGAATTCATAACATCCTCGGCAACCTGTTTTTCCATGTGTTTTCCCACCGCCACCATAGATTCCGTAAGCTCCCGCCCCATATCTTGATGTAAGGATTGGGAAAAATAAACATCAACCGGCACCACATCATCTTCTTTAAACTTATATAATTTCATATTTCCTATATCAAAAGAAACATTCCTTGCCGGTGGGATAACTTTCCAAGTCGTAATCAACGTATCTTTTGCTACCTCTTTTTTTACCAAATTACCGGTGGCAACAAAAGCATATTCCTTGGGCGTCTTGAACTTCATGTCAAAAACCGTTTTTTGTTCCAAGCCATACGAAGGGTACCAATTGGCACCCGCAGTGACAAAAAATTCCCCCACCTGTCGTTCGGCAATTTCACCGTTATAATAAAAAGATAATGTAATTTTCTCGCCATTATTTAAAGGGCGATTAAATATTAGATAAAGAGGTTGTGATTTATATTTTCCATAACGTAGAAACATTACCCGCTGCTTTGAAGAATCGATTATACTGTCAACGTAAAGTTCTTCATGTAGATATAAAGTCAACAATTGTAGCGGGGATTTGAGCACATCAAAGGTCATTTCGGTAACACCGTTATAATTCCCCTTTTTATTTATAGCCGCATCAATATCGTAATGAGTAATATTTACTTGGTCTTTATCGAAGCCGTTAATATTGGCATAACTTTCATCCGTATTATATTGAGAATAACTGCATACCTGCTCCATGAAATCAGAACCCGGCTGGTAAAATCGTTTGAAGAGTTTTATTTCTTCTCGGTTGTAAGGATTAAACATATAATAAAGGCGATCGGTATTCTCCGGTTCGACATCAACAAGCAGAAACGGATGCTCCGACGGTTGCACCAAATTTCGTAAAGTTTCGAACATATAATATTTGGTTGCATCCTTAGTAAAATGCTTGAGCATTTTTTGAGCTGTTTTAATCTGCTCTTTATTAAATAGAGAACTTGCTTGTTGAGCAGAATCCATCAGCGCTTGATAAATATCCGATGTGAAAAGCATAAGCAGTTTATCGAAAGAACGGTTGAGTGAATCAGTATGAAAAAAACGATACATTTGATTTTTTTCCATAGATACTTCCGGCTCAAATCGAAACCGACCGTAACCTTCAAAATACCCACCAAAATATTTTTTGGTCGCATCAATAACCACCGGTTTAAAAAAAGCAATCCGTCCTTTTTCAAATAATATGTTCAAGTCTTTATGATTGAGGACATAATTTTTGACTTCTATTGTTGTTGAGGTATCTATTTGAGCATTGTAAATATTATTGAAAGCTGTCCCAAGCTCTAAAGCATCAGAAGCCTTTGCCAAACGAAAACCAATAAATGACAAATAAATAACTAAGCTAAAACAAATATATTTCTTTATGGGCACTCATACCTCCTTAATAAAATAATTATTTTGTTTGGTGGTAGTGACGGACAAACTCCATTCGTTTTTTCAAAGCCGGATGGTCATAGAACCAAAATTCTATTATCGGGTTGGGATCGGGGTCAGCTAAATTATACACCGATAATTTATCAAAAGCTTTGGCGGCAACCTCACCCGACACTCCGGAAATATTCATTCCAAAAATATCCGCCTGATGTTCAAAATGACGGCTCAATCCGTTAGTAACCGGATCAAAGACAAACGAAATAATGATAAAATAAAGAAGAATCAATGGCAGAGAAGCAATATCGGATAATCTATCAAACTTTAATTTAGTTTTAAAACGATTGATTACCGGATAGATAGTTTTATTGGTTAACCAAAGAGCGAAGAGAATAAACAAAATAGCCACCAAAAGCCCCTTCCACACATGATGCATCACATAATGACCCATCTCATGCCCCATAACGAATTTTATCTCCTCGGGAGTAAAATTATCGATAAGATTATCATACAATACAATTCTTTTAGTGCCCAACAAGCCGGTAACATAAGCATTAATTTTCGAAGATTGCTTGGAGGCGTTCACTTGAAAAACTTTGGCGCCTTCAATGCCGGCTTTATTGGCTTCCTGAAGAAGCATCTGCTTAAGCTCTTTATTCTTTAACGGTTCAAATTTATTAAAAAGAGGAGAAATCACAACAGGAGCGATGATAATAAAGAAGACCAAAAAAGGAATAGCTCCCAAAGAAAACCACAGCCACCATCTTTTTAACTTTTCCATCAACCGATATAAAAACCATAAGGGAATGATACCGATAATCATGGTCAACCCCAGACTTAACAAACCTTCTTTCCACCACCCCCAAAAGGTTAGGTGATTGAAACCATATTGGTTTTCAACAAAAAAATTGCGGTAAATATCAAAAGGGAAATTGAAAATATAATTAACCAACAAAAACAGGATTAAATAAAACCAAACGACGAAAAACTTTTTATGCACCACCTGTGCCCAATCTCGGAGTTTAGCCGACAAACCGGTAAACAATATCAAACACAGAATACCGATACCGACCAAAAAATCGACAAAACGCCAAATATTGTTAAAACGGGAATAAGAAATCAACTTCGCTTTTCGCTCCGGTGACATAGGATAAAGCGATTGTTCCTTCGTACCGGCAATTTTACCGGTTTGAGAGGTGTCTTGAACAACCGCAGAAGTATCATTTGCCAAAGTTGCTTTATTTAAAGAACTATCAACAGGAGGGGAATCATTTTGAGAGCAAACGATAAGAGGAATAAACATACTTAAAAAAATAATCACCAATATAAAATAAGTGCTCTTCTTTAACAGCATCTCTATCTCCTTGTTTATGTAAATAATTATTAAGTTACTTGCTCGTCCATATTTACGTCAAGTTTTATATTGTGTTTCAGGGAAATACGAAAAATCTGTTAATCCCACTTATAAAAAAAGGCTGTTGGTTGTAACAGCCTTTTTTTAACAAATCAAAAGTTGTTATCGTAATTTAAGCAATCGTTACTTCTTTGCAAAGATAAACATCCTGAATGGCATTGAGCAATTCAATCCCATCTTTTAAAGGACGCTGGAACGACTTGCGCCCGACAATCAATCCCGTGCCACCGGCTCGTTTATTGATTACCGCTGTTTTCACCGCTTGAGCTATATCGTTAGCACCACCGGAAGCGCCGCCGGAATTTATTAAACCAATGCGTCCCATATAACAATTAGCCACCTGATAGCGAGTCAAGTCGATGGGATTATCCGTGGTCAGCTCTTCATA
>JAADHM010000030.1:10060-22246 GCA_013151855.1 FCB group bacterium
GTTTTACCGAATTTCAGCGCATTGTAACCGCCATTGTTTTCCGGTTGTTTCTGTTTAACAATATCGGTCTCAATAGTCACTCCCAGATAGTTCGCTTGACCCGTTAAATCGGCCGAGACATGGTAATCCTTATCGGCGGTTTTGAAAGCGGGATTACGTAAATAGCACCAGAGAATGGTAAACATCCCCAATTCATGCGCATAAGAAAAAGCCTCGGTTACTTCCTGAAGCTGCCGCATTCCGTTGGCAGAGCCAAAATAAATAGTTGCCCCGACACCGACCGCTCCCATATTAAAGGCATCTTTTACCGAAGCAAACATCACCTGATCATATTTGGCGGGGTAGGTTAATAATTCATTGTGATTTAATTTGAGAATGAAAGGAATTTTATAAGCATATTTCCGTGCCACCGCTCCCAAAACTCCAAAAGTGGAAGTTACCCCGTTACATCCTCCTTCAATAGCCAGTTCGACAATTTTAATGGGGTCAAAGTAATCGGGATTGGGGGCAAAGGAAGCCCCCGCCGAATGTTCAACCCCTTGGTCTACCGGTAATATGGAAAGATAACCGGTACCCGCCAAACGGCCATGGTTATATAACCAGTTTAACGAGCGCATCACCGCCGGAGTGCGATCTGATTGGCTGACCACTTCATCAAGATAATTCGGTCCGGGCAGATAAAGACGAGATTTGGGAATGGTTTTCGACTCATAAGTCAACAGGTCTTTGTCTTTGCCCAACAGTTGTTCGATTTTGCTAATCATTTTATTATATCTCCCTATTTTTTATAACCTGATTTTTCAATAATAAATTATCTTTTTAGAATAAATGCAACCATATTGTTAATGAAAATTTACAGTATCTATTTATAGAGGAACACGCCGCAGCGTATTATTCCTACAGGACATAACCTGTTTGTTGGAGAGGAAATCAATTAGGGGGCGGCAGAACCGCTCCGGAATCTGCCTTATTTGACCATATTATATAACCTCATACATTATATCTATGGTGTATTTCTATATTACTCCGGTAATATTCCGTAAGTAAATAAACTTGCCACTTGCCAATATTTTTTAAATTGTTATTATAATATTTTAACTATTGGATTACGAAGCACTTATAAAATATGAATGACCTGCTCGAAAAAAAGTTTTTCCCCTATGTTATCAAACCCGGACGTTATGCCGGCGGTGAAATAGGGCAAATCGTCAAAAATCCAGATGGAAAACTAAATTATCTGCACGCCTTTCCGGATAAATATGAATTAGGAGAATCATACTTAGGCCTTCAGACCATTTATCACATTATCAACCGGGATGACCGTTTTTTGTGTGAACGGGTTTTTGCCGTCGATACCGATGCCGAAGAAGTAATGCGCCATAAAAACATTCCTCTCTTTTCCTTGGAATCACGCCGTCCCGCCAAAGAATTTGATGTCATCGGCTTTACCCTTACTTACGAATTGATTTACACCAATGTCTTAGCTATGCTCGAGCTTGCCGATATCCCCCTTTATGCCCAAGATAGAACCAATGAACATCCGCTAATTTTTGCCGGAGGTCCCGCTGTTTACAATCCCGAACCGATGGCTGATTTTTTCGATTTGTTTTTTATCGGTGATGCCGAAGAGGGGTTGCCCGAAATGCTGGGTATCATTTATGGAATGCCCCATAGCTCCCGCGAAGAAAAACTGAAAGAAATATGCCGCAAGGTGGAATCCGTTTATATTCCGTCTTTCTATGATAAAGATAGAAAACCACTTTTTGATTTCGTTCCCGATAAAATAATCCCCCGCGTGGAAAAGGAGTTAAAACCGGATTATTATCCCAAGCAACCTATTCTTCCTCTCATCGACACCGTTCATCGTCATCTTAGTGTGGAAATCATGCGCGGTTGCCCTCAAGGTTGCCGTTTTTGTCAAGCCGGTCCTATCTATCGTCCGGTGCGCCTCCGTTCTTCTCAGGATATTTTAACTCAGGTGGAAACACAATTAAACAATACGGGGCACGAAGAAGTTACTTTACTTTCGTTATCGTCTTCGGATTATCCTCAAATTGATACTCTCGCCGCTACCATTGCCACCCGCTTGGAGAAGCAAAAAGTATCAATCTCGCTCCCATCATTAAGACCCGGCTCGATAAGTCCGCAACTGTTGAAAGCGGCAAAGATGGTGCGCAGAGCCGGCTTGACCATCTCTCCCGAAGCGGGCACCGAACGACTGCGCTCCTTTATCCGCAAAGATTTTTCCGATAGCGCTATTTATGAAACAGCACGCATAGCTTTCGAAAACGGTTGGACAACTATCAAACTTTATTTTATGGTCGGTTTACCCACCGAAACGGAAGAGGATTTATACGGGATTGTCAATATTATCAGAAACATTTACAACATCGGACAAAAATATCCCGGAAGAAAGACTATCAATATCACTCTTTCTCCGTTTATTCCCAAACCTCACACTCCTTTCCAATGGGATGAAATCCTTCCTCCGGAAATGGTCTTGGATAAAATCAGGTTTATTAAAAACCGGGCAGCGAATAATCATATTAATTTCAAATATCCTTTGACCGAATCTTCTCTTTTACAAGGATTGTTGGGACGCGGTGGCAGAAAAATGAATGATGTCATTATCACGGCTTATAAAAAAGGGTGTCGTTTTGACGGTTGGAACGAAAACTTTGACTTTCAAAAATGGTCTGACGCTTTTCAAGAAAATAATATTGACATCAATGACTTACAAAAGCCAATTCCTTTTGACGCTCCTCTTCCGTGGTCTTTCATTCACAAAGGCATATCCATAGAACATTTAAAAAAAGAACGCCACCGTACTTCCGTCCAATTAAAAGAATACTCTTCCCACTTCAAATCCGAAACAACCCAACAATCAAACGACTATGGGATAGCATACGGACGAAGTCGCAAAAAAATCAATCTTCGCAGTACTATTTCACCGCTTAAAAATCGTGTCCGTATACGCTGGGGCAAAAACGCTCCCTTCAGATATATGGGACATTTGGACAATATGCGTTTAATAGAACGTGCCCTACGGAGAGCCCGTCTTCCTATCGCTTACAGCGAAGGATTCAGCCCCAAAATGAAACTTTCGTTTGGACCTCCGTTACCGCTTGGATTTACCTCGGAAACCGAATTGGTCGATTTGACCTTCAGTACCACTTTTATGCCCTATTTAATAGAAAAATTGAAAAAAAGCCTGCCGGCAGGAATCGATATTTACGAATCAAAAATTATCTTAAGTAAAAGCCAATCGCTATCATCGGCATTAAATCGCGTAAGGTATCTTTTACCGGTAAACAATTTTCCAACAACGACCGACTTAATGAATAATATAGAGAAAGTTCTCAAGGCATCGTCGTTGGAGGTTGAACGCATCGGGAAAAAAGAAACCACAAAGGTAGAAATACGAAATGCGATTTATGACCTGTATATAGAAGATAACAATCTCAATATGGTTCTCGGTATTGGCGAAGGCGGTTATGCACGTCCTTCCGAGCTTTTGCCTTTGATCTTCGGTGAAGGGTTTAACAGATATCTGTTGTTTACCGTTCATCGGTGTGAGCTGTATCGAGTAAATGAAAACAATGAAAAAATATCGGCAATGGACTTATAGTTTATGAATCAAACGACTACCGGTCATCAAGAACAAAGAAAATACGACCCGGTGCGCGCTGCCGCTTTGGAAACGATGATATTAATCGAGCAAAAAGAGCAATTCGACAGAGCCATTACTTATACCATTCAAAACAAGGAACTGCGTGCCCTTGACAAACGTTTTCTCTGGCAGTTAGCCAACGGCGCCACCAAAATGCGCCGACGGTTAGATCATGAAATAAAATTTTACTTAGCGAAACCATCCTCAAAATTATCTCTCAAACTTGCTAACATATTAAGATTAGGGTTTTATCAGCTTCATTTTACCAATCGCATTCCGGCGGCGGCGGCAGTATCGGAATCGGTCAATTTGGCTCACTATATGCTGGGGCGTTCACAGGCTAATTTGGTCAATGCCGTTATGCGGGCTTGTCTGAGAGAACCCAATAAAGTCCATTTCGTTGATAAAAATGAAAACCCCGTCAAGTATCTCGGTGATTATTATAGTTATCCGGATTATTTCGTGGAGTACTGCCTCAAAGAATTCGGTCTGGAAAGAACGGAAAAACTCTTGCAACATTATAACTTGCCACCACAAATTTTTTATCGGGTCAATTTTCTCAAAACCAAGCCCGACGAAGTTGCCAATATGCTTCAAAGCAACAACATTGAATTCTCATACGGAAAATACCTCCCGGAATTTTTACATATCGAAGCTCGTGGTCTACCTTTGGAAAGCGAATTGATTAAAACCGGCAAAGTTTTTATTCAAGATGAATCTTCCGGTTTAGCCGTTCGTCTTTTGAATCCACGACATAAAAATAATGTCTTAGATTTAACCGCCGCTCCGGGGGGCAAAACCACATATATGGCTATCCGTATGCGCAACAAAGGAAGAATTACCGCTCTTGACAAGTCCCGCAAACGCTTGGAATTGCTGGTGGAAAACACCAAAAGATTAGGCATAAAAATTATTTCTCCGGTGGTATCGGATATGTTTGATTTCCAGGGCGGTCTTTTCGACCGTGTGCTCTTGGACCCGCCTTGTTCGGGATGGGGCACCGCGGGGAAACATTCCGATTTGCGCTGGGTTAAATCATACGATGACATCAAAAAGCTATCCCGTATCCAGACCGCCATGCTCGGTCGAGCCGCTAAACTGGTAAAACCCGGCGGGGTTTTAGTCTATTCTACCTGCTCTATTATCCGTGATGAAAACGACCAAATCGTCGAAGAGTTCCTTTTGCGCCACAAAGAATTTCAAATAGATTCCGCCAAAGAATTTTTCCCCGACGAACTGGTGAATAGCCGCGGTTTTGTCAAAACTTATCCCGATATTGAAAACCTCCACGGCGCCTTTTGTGCTCGCTTGAAAAGAAAAATCAATTCCTAACTATTTCGTTTTTCCCTCGCCATTTTTATACTTGATTTTGTAGTGAAAATTTCAGACTCTCACTATGTATAATAAATAAATTAGTTTCTCGGTGATGATAGTGAAATAAACAAAATAATAACTTAAAAAGTTTCGAAATAATTATAAGTTAACCAATAATGGCACAAATATCCGCTTCAAGATTTAGACAAAAAAGAACAAATTTCTGGTCAAGAATTTTCCCTCTGGGTTCCCTACAACGAAAATTCGTTCTATGGATAGTTCTTCCCCTATTAATTCTTTTTATATGTTATTGGCTGTTCAACGATGTTGTTATGCCGATAGTAACCCGACATGGTGACGAATTTACCTTACCTGATTTCACCAACCAGCCCATCACTCAAGCCCAATTAAAACTCAAAGACCTTCATCTCAATTATAAAATAAGTTCGGAAGAATTTTCCCCAGGTAAAGAAAGGGGGATAATCCTAAAACAATTTCCAGCCGCAGGCACAAAAGTAAAATCAGGCCGGCGGCTTAAATTTGTCACATCCTTGGGGCAAAAACTGGTGCCCATCCCGGATCTGGCAGGATTGTCGGTACGGCAGGCAATATTGAATCTGGAGACCGCCGGATTAAAATTGGGTGAAATCGCCTGGGCTTTTTCCGACACGTTACCAGAAAAAGTGGTTGTTTTTTCTTATCCCAACGCCGGCACCGAAATCCCTATGGGTTCTACCGTGAATCTGATGGTCAATCGGGGACGAGCTTCCAAATTTACTTTTATGCCCAACGTGGTGGGCTTAACCCTCGATGAAGCTACCAAACGGCTTGAGGATAAAGCGCTCAAAGTAGGGATTGTTACTTACCGTATCAATGAAAACTATCTTCCGGAAACCGTTTTGGAACAATCCGAAGAAAAAGGCACCGAGCTCGATGTCGGCACCGAGATTGACTTGGTGGTCAGTTCTACCGAATAGCGATTTTTATCTTTACCCAAAGACATTATTTGTTTCCAATGAAAATTTATCTATCAAAAAGCATAAATCTTTAACAATCCAAAATTAGCGAGAAAATTCATGCCCATTATTATTTCCATTTGAAAAATTCCGGTATGGTGCCTTTTTCAATATCAATACCTATACCATAGTTATTAGCGCCAAATGTGGAGTCGGTTTTTGATGGTTGAAACCAAAGAGAATTGTTCTTTGCCATAGGATGAGGAGTTTCGTTTCTATCCTTAAACTCATAATAAGCATCTCTGCCGCCGATATCAATAAACCCTCCAAAAGATTTGGCGTAATAATAATAAGGAGTTAACAAAGATGGCTTACGATAATCTTTGCGGTAGGTGGCTTCCCCAAGACCGGGGGTATTTTGTCCCAAAAAGTATTTATCATCACCACCGATATCGATAAGGAAAGCATCGGAACGGATTTGTGCCAACCCCATAGAAATCATTTTTGCCCGATAAGTGTCATTACCGCCGATATTGATTAAAAAAGCGTTGGTGAAATCCCATCCAAAACCAAGTCCGGCACCGGCGGTTTCATATAATTCGTGGCGGTCGTCACCACCCTCATCGAGAAGGATGCCGTTGCAGTAATGCGCCCCCGAACCCTGAGTGAAATAGCAGGATTGATAATAATCATCACCACTCCGATCCAAAGCGATGCCGGTACCGAACCAATAACCAACACCCAAAGTCCAGTTGCCGGAGTAATAGTGGTCGTTGCCGTAAATATCAATAATAGCTCCCAAACCTCCAGCCCACGAGTGGCCATCAGAGCCATCACCGCGCCGTCCAGAGCCGGCGCCTTGGGCGCTGTTGGCGTTTATTTTTTGTTTGCTGTGATAATCCCCGCGATTATAGACCGAAGCATAAGGTTCGGCGGTATATTTATCGTCTCCGCTATAAGAAGCGCAAACCCCGATACCACCGCCCACGCCGCCCATACCCTGGCCATCGCCATAAAGATAATAGCGGTCATCGCCCTCACCATCGAAACATAAGCCGATACCGAAATAGCCGCATCCCTGTGCCGAAAGCTGAGCCTTGTATTTATCGTTTCCTTCTCTATCCAACAGCACTCCCACCCCCAAAAGTCCCGCTCCTTGGGCAAAAGTCCCGCCGTTATAATGATCATCTCCTTGGCTGTCGAGAACGAGACCGATACCAAGAATTCCCACGCCAGCCGAAGGGGGATATTTTTTTCTTTCATAACCGTAGTAATCATCGCCACCCAAATCAATTACCACCGACACCGGATTTTGCAAAGAAGCGGTGGCACCGACAGTTCCCTGATATATCATATTGCGACCGAAATCAATAACCAACAGTGTATTGGTAGCATCGTACTCCATCCAGCCGGGAATAGGCGCGCGTGTGGTCACCATCGTTTTGGGCACCGGCAGTTTATCTCTTTTATAAACCGGTGAAAAGATAGCTATTTTGCCAAAGGGAGTTTCAAACTCCATTTCAAAATCAGCCGGTATGGATTTCACCAACGGTTTCAATAACCATTCCGCTCTTTCTGCGGCGGCGGCGACTTTTAGGGCGGCGTAATGCAACGAAGGAAAGTCGATATTTTTAGCCAGGTCATCCAGCTCCGGGTAGTAAATCATCCCATCGGTTTGGGTGTTGGCTAAGTCGCGAATATGGAAAGCCTTTTCCATATTACGCAGGTCACAACGGCGAAAAGCCAGATTACGCCATTTGATGGCATCGGTAAGATTCACCACCAACGCGGCTAAAATAGTCCGCACCGTATCGGGCAAGTTCTTTGTTTTTTCAATAATTTCTTTTTTATAATCAGGCTCATCGGATTTAGAACCAAAAGTGTAAAATTCCGTCTGCCTGCCTGCCAAAGCATAAAGTCTTTCTATGGCCACTGCCAGAGGATGTTTGCTTTGCGGAGCGGGGAGGAGATTGGCAGAATAAGAACGAAAACCGCCCAGTTTTTTATCCACCCCCAAATTATAAACGAGCTTGTATAATCCGTCATGAGCGCTATCAGCGTAGGCGGGATTGAGATATAACGCTACGGTATTCCCCATTACTTCGGCATAATCATAAAGTTTAAGCGGTTGGGCAAAAAGAGCATTGAAGGAAGTTAATTTATACGGAATATCCAGCGGAAAACGATTCCAGTAACCGGCCGGTTGATAGCCTAAGTCTTTTCTGTTAAAACCAACTTCATTTAAAATTGTTTTCAGAACATCTTGTTGATTGTCCGATTGGACATTACCTTGCGCTTGTACCTTTTCCGTAGTCATAAAAAATAACACTACCAAGAAAAATGACAAAAGAATGACTTTTACATAGGTTTTCATTTTTATATTCTCCAAAATTTTAATTTACACTTGATAAAATAAAAAGTTTATTGATACAAAGGAATTAAATTATCTCAAAATTACGAAGGAGAGAACATTTGAAACACATAATAATTCCCCTGTTAATTGTTTTCATAAGCTTTGGTTGCGGGAAAAAAGTAGACGACGCCACTTTCAAAAAAGACCGTCAAGAAAAAGCTCAAAAAGAACAAGCCCAACAAGAGAAAGCAACCCCCACCATATTTGAAGGTGAAAAACATCTGGTTAATCTGCGCCAGTTAACATTTGGCGGTCAGAATGCGGAAGCCTATTTTTCCTATGACGCCTCAAAACTAATCTTTCAATCCACCCGTGATTCTCTTAAATGCGACGCTATTTTTATGATGAACAGTGATGGTTCCGATGTTCGTATGGTATCCTCGGGCAAAGGAGTGACTACTTGTTCTTTTATTGCCCCGGACGGTAAATCCATCATATACGCTTCCACCTACGCTGCCGGAGATGACTGTCCCCCCAAACCGGATATGTCCCATGGTTATGTTTGGGCACTTTACAAAAGCTATGATATTTACAAAGCCAATATCGATGGTTCCCATATCGTTCGCTTGACCGATTCCCCGGGTTATGACGCCGAAGATGTTTATTCTCCTTTGGGAGATAAAATAATATTTACCTCCGACCGCACCGGTGATTTGGAATTGTTCACAATGAATCCCGACGGCAGCCAAGTGGAACAGATTACCCATACTCCCGGTTACGATGGCGGAGCTTTTTTCTCTTTGGATGGTCAATGGATTTGCTGGCGGGCTTCCCGTCCGCAAGGAAAAGAGCTAAAAAATTACAAAGAGTTGCTCAAAAAAGGGCTGATTCGTCCCAAAAACCTTGAGATTTATGTCATGAACCTCAAAGACCGCCAACCCATCCAACTAACCGATAACGGAGCGGCAAATTTTGGTCCTTATTTCACTCCCGATGGTAAAAAAGTCATTTTCAGTTCCAATATGGATGACCCCAAAGGACGAAATTTTGACCTCTATATGGTTGATATCAAGACCAAAGAAATTGAGCGCATTACTTATAACCCTACCTTTGATGGTTTCCCCATGTTCAGCCACGACGGGAAAAAACTGGTTTTTGCTTCCAATCGTAACAACAAAGTGCGCGGAGAGACCAATATTTTTATTGCCGATTGGAAACCATAATCAAAAATATATAAAAGTACGAGAGCATTCACGTTGACAATATAACGCTATTAAAACATAAGAAGAAGTTTTTCAAAGATATGTACTAAGAAATTCTTATGTGAAAACGTGTGCTCTCGTATTTATTTTTATTAAAATGCTTATTTTAGATTAAAAAGTATCAATTCCCCTTATAACCTTTTACCTTCTTGTAAAAATTTTCCCCCATTCAAATATTTTATGCCAGCCACAATTTCCTATCCAAAGTACGATAGTGAACCGCTTCGGCAATATCCCCCAACTCAATCTTTTCCGTACCATTCAAATCGGCAATAGTACGAGACACTTTTAAGATGCGGTCATAGGCACGCGCCGATAAACCCTGTTTGCTTATGGCAAAAGATAAAAGCGACTGTGACTTGTCATCAATTTTACAATATCTTCGAACTTCTCTCGTTGCCATGTGGGCATTACAGAAGATCTGTGGCTCATCTTTAAAACGTTCTATCTGAATTTGTCGCGCTCGATTAACCCTTTGGGCGATAACTTCCGATTTTTCACCACTGGTTTCCGATGATAATTCTTTAAACTTTACCGCCGGAACGGTGATATGAATATCAATTCTGTCCATCAAAGGACCGGAGATGCGCGACATATAGCGTTGAATTTCCGAAGTCGAGCAATGACATTCATGGGTAGAATCACCGAAATAACCGCAAGGACAGGGATTCATGGCCGCAATGAGCATAAAACCGGCCGGATATGTCAGCGTTGTAATAGCTCGCGAAATAGTAACCTGATTATCTTCCATTGGTTGACGAAGCATCTCTAAAATATCTTTTTTAAACTCCGGTAATTCATCAAGAAACAGTACGCCGTGGTGAGCCAGAGATACCTCCCCCGGTTTGGGAACGGCACCTCCTCCTATTAATCCCGCATAAGAAATAGAGTGATGAGGCGAGCGAAAAGGGCGCGTGGCGATAAGAGCGGAATCCGAGGGCAGGCGGCCGGCAACGGAATGGATTTTCGTCGTCTCCAGAGCTTCTTCTACCGACATATTAGGCAAAATAGTAGGCATTCTTCTTGCCAACATCGTTTTGCCGGAACCCGGAGGACCAATCATAATAAGATTATGACCGCCGGCAGCGGAGACCTCAAGCGCCCGTTTGGCGGATTCCTGTCCCTTGACATCGGAAAAATCAACATGATATTTATATGCCGCCATAAATACCGAATCTATATCAACTTCAAATCTTTTTACGGTCGTTTCATCTTCCAGAAAATGAACGGCTTCCTTCAAAGATTTAACCGGATATACGGGCAGAGTGTTAGCCATAGCGGCTTCTTTGGCATTATCTTTGGGGACAATGATACCTTTTAAGCCATTGTCGGCTTTAAAATTCATAGTCATAGGCAAAATTCCCGGTATGGGTTTTAAAGTGCCATCGAGCGAAAGCTCTCCCAGCATCACAAAATCATCGCAACGGTCACGTAATATTTGACCGGTTGCGGCAAGAATACCAACGGCAATAGGTAAATCAAAAGCGGAACCTTCTTTTTTTATATTTGCCGGAGCGAGATTAATGGTCACCATTTTTGAGGGAAAGACAAAATCGGAATTTCTAATGGCCGAGGTTACCCTTTCTTTGGATTCTCGAACAGCACCATCGGGTAAACCGACCGTGACAAAACCCGGTAGTTGCTGCCGGATGTCGGATTCAACTTCTACGGTATAAGCATCAACGCCGAGAGTTGCGGAAGAGATTATTTTGGATAGCATAACAAAAATCCTTTTTTAATACAAAGCTTATTAACCATCATTTTTGCCTACAGGAGGTCACCTATCAAAAGTGACCTCCTGAACCCCTCTATCATAAGTGATGCTGAAATTATTATAGACTTCAGCCGTTCCTCTTGCTATCCCTGTACTTCATTATCGTAACATTCCCTGACAAATGCTGTCAGTAAAAATTTCTTTGGATAAAAAAATTAAATCTATAAAGAATCTTTATGCTTCACACAAAACAATCAACTT
This sequence comes from FCB group bacterium, assembly GCA_013151855.1. Classification (GTDB taxonomy): domain Bacteria; phylum Zixibacteria; class MSB-5A5; order GN15; family FEB-12; genus JAADHM01. The sequence continues at coordinate 21,591 of JAADHM010000030.1, forward strand.
TTGCCGTTCAATTAAAATCAAACTATTTTTGAAAGGGATAGGTCAAGCCGGTGAAAATAGACAAGACACATTAAATAAAACCTCCTTTTGCCTCACCCTTTGGCCAATTCTCTTATTATAACCCAAACAATTATTTATCAGCTAAATAGATAATAACATTTCCCTAAAGATATTATCGAAAAATATAAATATTACTTTAATAAAATTATTTTTTCTTAAGACGAATTTCCTTAAAAATATTGTTTTCCTCCTGTGTCAATATCACCGAATCTCCCGGCTGCCTTAACGAAAAAACACCAATGGGGTTCAAATCTGGATCACATGTAGTAGCCTGACCACTGCTGGACTGATTCAAAGTAACATTACTGCCCGACAAAATGTACTCACCTCTTGGTGAACAAATAGTATTCGGGGGAGCGTCCAAACGATATTGTTTTTCGGTAAAAATCCAAGATATATTCAAATCAGCTTTGGGTTGATTAGTGCTTTTATCAATAACACTATAATGGCCAACGTAATCTCCTAACAGAGAAGGTAAAGGTTTCAAAACAATATCACTGGAACAACTCAGTATTAAAATCAGAGATACGATTACTGAGTTGTTCCAGTGATATTGTTTTGAAACCTTTACCTTCTCTGTTAGGAGATTACGTTGG
>JAADHM010000022.1 GCA_013151855.1 FCB group bacterium
GACCAGCGGATACAAGAGAATATATATTATCGATGAAGTCCACCGTCTTTCAGGTCCTGCTTTTGACGCTCTTCTAAAAACTCTTGAAGAGCCTCCTGAGCATGTTATGTTTATTTTTGCTACAACCGAACCATTAAAAGTCCCCGAGACAATTCTTTCCCGTACCCAGCGGTTTGATTTCAAACGGGTTTCAATTAATGATTTAACAACGAACCTTTCTAAAATATCCCAAGCGGAAAATCTGAAAATTAACGAAGCGGGGTTGCGTTTAATAGCCCGCAAAGCTGATGGATCGGTGCGTGATTCGCTTTCTTTGTTGGACCAGATAGCTTCTTATTCTTTGGGTGAAATTACCGAAGAGGAGATTATCAAAGCATTAGGCTTGGTCGACCGACAATTCATTTTTGATTTTATAACCGCTATTGCCGCCAAAGAGAGCAAACAGGTCCTTAAATTGATAAAAAATGTTTTCGAAAGCGGTGTTGATCCGAAGGATTTTGTGGGGGAACTTCTGGAACATTTTAGAGTCTTGTTAATTTTGGCTACCGATAAAAATGCTACGGATTTACTGGAAGTCAATCCCGATGAAATTGAAGGATATTTGAAACAAGCGGACTATTTTTCACTCGGTGATATTATGCGGTTAATAAAAATGGCCGCGGATCTTAATACCGATTTAAAAGAAAGCGGTCTCGACGAACGGCTTTTATTGGAAATGACAGCGGTGAAAATGGCGGAGATGGAAGCTACCGTTAAATTCGAAGATGTTTTAAAACTGATGCGACAAAATGCTCAAGGACTAAGCAATAGTTCCTCCGGTAGTGATTTGTTCGGCTCCTTTGAAAAAAAAAAGGATGACTACCAAACAGACAAATTAACTTTTGTGAAAAAACAGGGGGAAGCGGATAATAACGAGAGAGAATATACACCTCTTTCCACCAGTATTATTAACTTGCCAACTTTAAAAGCCGGGTGGGATAATTTCATCAGTATCTTAAGACAGCAAAGACCGATGTTAGCCTCCCAGTTGGGTATGGTGGAAGTGCGCGAGATTGTTGAGAACAAGCTCCTTTTGGTCTTTCCCGCTTCCGGAGAAACTTCGAAACTTATTGTTGAAAAAAAAGACAATCTGAATTTAATTGTAACAACATTAAAAGAACATTTTAAAACCAATTTGAGTATAAAGTTTGATATTGACCCTAAAAAAGAAAACTTTAATATTAAAGAACAAAATTTATATAAGAAAAATAATATTGATTTAGAAAAGTTAGTAGAAAAATCACCGCGCATAAAGATGCTTTTGGATAAAGTTGACGGACAGATAATTGGTGTGAAAAAAGCAAAAAAATAATAATAAAAATTAAGGAGAATCCCATGGTTAAAGGCGGTTTGGGCAATATGATGAAGCAGGTTCAGCAAATGCAGGCAAAGATGGAAAAAATTCAGGCTGAACTGGGAAATATCAAAGTGGAAGGTACTTCGGGAGGGGGAATGGTTACGGTTGTTGCCAATGGGAAACAGGATATTATCTCTATCACTATTGACCCGGAAGTTGTTGACAAAGATGATGTGGAAATATTACAGGATTTGATTTTGGCTGCTATCAATCAAGCAAAACAAAAAGCTCAAGAGATACAATCCGAACAAATGTCCGCTTTGACGGGTGGTCTTAATGTCCCGGGTCTTAACTTTCCTTTTTAATTGTTAGGTGTATTGTGTTTAAATCGGCAGGTTCCGTAGAGCGTCTTGTTAATCAGCTTGCCCGTCTTCCGGGAATCGGGCGAAATACTCGATTGGCTTTTCATATCTTAAAACTATCCAAAGAGGAAGCATTTGAATTGGCTGATGCTATTCATGAGGTGAAGGAAAAAGTCGGTTTTTGTTCTGTATGCAATAATATTTCCGAAACCGACCCTTGCCAAACTTGTTCTGACCCTTCTCGTCAACAGGATATTATCTGTGTCGTTGAAGATTCCTCCGATGCGGCTGCTATCGATAAGGCGGAAGGTTTTAAAGGACTTTTCCATGTTTTGGACGGAAGACTTTCCCCTCTCGATGGGATAGGGCCCGACGATTTAAAAATAAAAAGTTTGCTGGAAAGAATAAAAAATAATAACATAAGCGAGATCATAATCGCTACCAATCCCAACGTGGAAGGGGAGGCAACGGCAATTTATTTGTCGAGGTTACTGAAACCGATGGGGGTAAAAGTTACCCGCATTGCTCGCGGTCTTCCGGTCGGCTCTGACCTCGAATATGCCGATGCCGTTACGTTAACCAGAGCTTTGGAAGGTCGACAGGATATTTGATGTTCCATGAAGCAAGAATCCATTTCCCATAAAACTCTTTTTTATCTCTCGCTTTTCATCTTTTTTTTATTTGTTGCCGGACATATATGGGGAGGCTTGTTATTTGACAATAACTGGAGTTTTGTTCATTGGCAATTTCTTAGCTTATGGTACCTTCTGGGATGGGGATTGGGCACTCTCATAATTACTTATCTGTTTTTACGAAAAGGGGAGAGCCTTGGCGATTATTTCAATACTTCCCAAAAAATCGCAATTACCTTAGCGCTTGTTTTTATTCTCTTTATCATTTTTCAATTTGATTCTTTCGTCTATGGTGGAGGAAATTACTTGATGGCACAAATTGCCCAGACCGATACCATTGTTTTAAGATGGTATGAGTATGGCGCTATCGGATTGGTTTCCTTTTTTTATAAGCTGGTGAGTCTTTTTAACTTTTCTAATACCACCGCCGGATATCTAAGTTGGAAAATATATGCTTTCTTGGGTGATATATTGACTTTGGTGGCAGCGATAAAGTTAACAAAGGAATTGTCACCAGATACCAAAAAGCGTTTTTTCTTCTTTATCATTCTCTTTTTCGGTTCGCAAACGATGTTATATTTTGGATTTGTCGGGGTGGAGCCGATGCTCATTGCCGTTATGTATTGGTTTATGCTTTATGCTTTTCGTTTAAATCGTCAGTTTACCACCGACCGTTTACTGGCACTTTGGTTCGTTACGGTTATTGGGATTTTTATCCATGTAACTTCACTAATTTTATTGCCCGCGGCTATTTTTATTACTCTTAAGCATCCCTTGAAAGTGAAAACAAATCTTTCTCTAATTTTGGGTTTCATCGTTTATATTTTATTGATTGGTTTTGCTTATTTCAAAGCGAGTATTAACTTAGAATACGCCAAACAACTATTGTTTATTTCCGGGAAGAATGTTCAGGTTGGTTATAATCTTTTCAGTCTAAAGCACATCGGCGATATTATTCAATTGTTCTTGTTAGCTTTTCCGCAAATCATTATTTTAAAATTACTTTTCATGCGCCAACTAAAATCAATTACGAAAGATACCAATATCGCTTTTTTGGTTCTCTTTATTTTGTCCGCTAATACTTTGGTCTTTATCAGAGAACCGGTGCATAGCATTGTTCTGGATTATCCTCGTTTTATTGCTTACTTAACACCGATGGCTGTTTTGCTTGCTTATCTTTTGTCTAAAATGGAAGATACTCGTTTACGCATTTCACCGCTTATAAAAATAACGGCGGTTTTGGCTATTGTTTT
>JAADHM010000105.1 GCA_013151855.1 FCB group bacterium
GATTTCATCAGAGCAAGTTTTTTCTCTATTTTTCCTTGGTCGCCTTTTTTTATGAACAAAGGAATCAATTCCACATTACCGGATAAAATAGCCAGGAAATTATTAATTTCATGGGCAATGTCACCGGCCATCTCTCCGCGAGTATAATAACGGTCGATTCGAATCATCATTTCTTGAAAACTTTTACTCTCGGAAATGTCTTTAATAATATATAAGTATGCCGATACCTTGTCATCATCGTTAACAAGGGGAGAAATATTTACGAAAGCGGGAAATAATGAACCATCCCCTCGTCGGCATAAAATCTCAATCCCTTTTTCATCACCATTTTCTTTTTTGTTAGCTTTAATCTCATCAATGGGATGAGTAAACAAGTCGTTGATATTTTGACCTATTGCTTCTTTGTTATCTATCCCAAAAATTTCAACCGCTTTTTTATTGAAACTTTTGATTTCTCCGTTATCCAAAGCGGAAATTATACAACTCGGGGAACTATCAATCAAAGTCTTCAAAAATTTCTGTGATTCCTTCAACATCATATAAGCATCTTTCAAGCGAAGATTATACCGTTTTAATTTTTTGTGGTTATCCCACAGAGTTTTCGACATATTATTGAAAGCAGCTGTTAATTTATTTAGTTCTTCATCGTTGTCACTTTCCATTAGGTAATATAATTCACCGGCTGCGGTTTTTTCCAAACCCATTATCAAACGTTTCAAAGGTTCTTGGAATCTTTTATTGATCAAATAAATCAAAAGTAAGGAAACAAGCGCCGAAGATAAGAATAATATCAAAATGGCATATATCGTCTGGGGGCGGTTAGAAACAAGATACTTATTGTCCACGAAAGAAACTAAAACCGCAGGCATACGCTTGTTAATATTAAAACGATAATAATAAACAGCAAAGTGAGTTTCGGGAACCACCGGAATCAAATTGTCGTTATTTTGACTCATTTCATAGTTGATAATTCCTTGGTCAATTAATTCTTGCATCGCATTAATTTTATCATCATCATTTTTCACAGAGCCATTTAAAGTAAGGACAGATTTTATCTCTTTATTTTTCCCTTGAACGAATAAATAGGAATAAATAATTCTCTCTCTGTTCAATAAAGCAACCAAATTCTTTTTCGAATTGTCATCAATAGTAATATCATTACTTTTTGAAGAAGATATTTTCATTGCTTTAGAAATCCGTTGACCGATATGAGCATATTTATCTTTCAGAGTCAGATAATTATTATCTTTCATGTTGGTATTGGCTGGGAAAAAAAAGATTATCGTAATAGCCAAAAAAACAAATACCAATTGAATGATAATAATATTACTCAATCGGGTAAGTAATCCCGGTCTAATTCTATTTAATATTTTATTTAACATTTATATGACCTTTTACATCATATAATATATCGACCGAAATTATTTTAATCTGAATACTAAGGATAACCTTTAGATAAAAAAGTATGGGAGTGGTGGAGGGGGGATGCCCGACTCTAACGTCAGGTGGCTGGAAAATCAGCACACACCACTCCCAATATTTAATCGTAATATGTTCTAAACCTAAAAAAGCAACGTTTATGCCGAATCACATCAGAAGTATATAGAAAAAAAACTACAATAAAATAACATTTAACTCGTTGATTAGCAAGAGATAAATGAGGTTTGACAAAAAAATCGTCTTCTCAAAATTTGCGACATTAAGATTAAAATAGCGTTAATGCATTTTTTTGCACAAAAGTTGATTTTTAACATAAAATGCGAATAATCGAACCGTTATTATTTTAAAGTGGGAAAGTAACTTTCGGGGCTGTATAGAGTTATACAGCCCCTGGCATATTTTAAATGCGTTGTTTCAATTTATCTTCGAGTTCTTCAATATGTTTCTCCGCCGCAACTGCTGCGGTGGTACCGTCACCAACAGCATTGGTTATCTGACGTACCAACTGGGAACGAACATCACCACAAGCAAAAATACCTTTAATGGAAGTTTCCATACGCTGGTCAGTGATGATATAACCGCCTGCATCGGTTTTTATTTCATCTTTAAAAATATTAGAGTTAGGGTGAAATCCTATATAAGGAAAAACAGCACCGACTTCAAGAGTGGATTTTTCTCCTGTTTTTACATTCTTTAACGACAAATCCGTAACTTGTTTACTATTTCCGTTTATCGATTCTACTACCGTATCCCAAATGAACTCAACTTTATCATTATCAAAAGCTCTTTGTTGGATAATCTTTTGCGCTCTCAACTTATCCCGCCTATGGATAATATAAACTTTGGAAGCGAATTTGGTCAAATAGGTCCCTTCTTCAACCGCCGCATCTCCTCCGCCAACCACAGCAATGACTTGTCCTCTAAAGAAAGCGCCGTCACAAATAGCACAATAAGACACCCCTTTCCCGCTATATTCTTTTTCACCAGGGACACCCAAAAAGACCGGTGAACCTCCAGTTGAAACGATGATGGCTTTACCTCGGTAAACATTCCCCGAAGCGCAACGAGCAAAGCGATAATCACCCTCGACATAAACTTCCTGCACCTCTTCCATTTGAATTTCCAAACCGAATATTTTGGCATGTTCGGTAAATTTCATAGCCAATTCAGCCCCTTGGATTTTTTTGAATCCCAAATAATCCTCAACCTCACCGGTAATGGCAATTTGTCCTCCGGGGGTATATTTTTCCAAACAAACGGTTTTTCTATTCGCTCGCGCAGAATAAAGACCGGCACACAAGCCGCCGGGCCCCCCGCCAACGATTACCACATCATAATCTTTTACATCACTCATTTTTCACCTCAAATATTTTTTTAATCCATTTTCCAAATCTATGGGTTCGATACTAAAAAGTTTTTTCATGGTCGAAATATCCCCGGTATTACCCATTTCTATCATCAACAGTTGCTCTCTTGTAAGCGGAGACGGTACAACTATTTTTTCCAATAAATATGCTATTGGTTTCATAACCGCAATAGGTATATAAAAGTTCAATCTTTTTTTACGCAAAACTTTTTTAATTATATTCAAAATTTTTAAATACTCAAGCTTTTCAGGACCGGCAATATCAATTATTTTTCCGGTGACTTCCTTAACCGTCAATCCCAAAGCAAGAGCTTGAACCAAATCATCAATATATACCGGTTGAAAAAGATATTTCCCGGAACCGATGACAGGGGTTAAAGGAGACCATTTTATCATTTTACTCAAGAGAGACACAAAACCATCACCGGATCCATAGATAATAGATGGTCGATAGATAATGTAATCCAGTCCGGAAGTTTTAATAGCCTCTTCCGCCTGATATTTTGTTTGGTGATATTTAGTCTTTGCCGCTTTCGAAGCCCCCAAAGCTGACAGATAAATAATCTTTTTTACCCCTTTTTCAACACAAGCTTTGACGACATTTTTAGTCCCCTCAGCGACTGTTTTATCGAATTTCTTGTCTTTTGTTTCGGCAATGATACCTACCAGATGATAAACCACGTCGATGTTCTCAAAAGCTTTATGTAACGAATCTATATTTTCTATGTCACCATAAATGACATTGATGTCTTGATGCTTTTGTTCTTCACGCATCTGCCGGTGAACCAAGATTGTCACTCGATGACGAGCTTCCAAAAGCTTTTTAACCAAATGATGCCCAACGAATCCGGTACCGCCCAAAACGGCAACCTTCACCAGTCAATCCCTTGTTGCGCCAGAACACCTTGTTGATAGGGATGCTTAATTTCTTTCATTTCGGTCACCAAATCGGCTCTTTCTATCAGTTTTTTTGTGGCGTTGCGACCGGTGATTACCAAATGTTGTTTATCATTACAGGCATCAATAAGGGAATCCACTTCACCTTCGGTAATCAATCCCAAATCGACAGCTATGTTCAATTCATCGAGAATAACCAGCTGATATTTACCGGAAGTGATTTTTTCCATAGCCATTTTAATTCCGTTTTTAGCCGCTTGACGATGTTCTTCAAAATCTTTGTTATCATCAACGATTCCCACGAAACCTTCCCCAACGGTATGCAGTTCCACATTGGGCTCAAGTCGTTTAATGCCCTCAAGCTCGCCGTATTTCCAGCTTCCTTTGATAAATTGAATTAGGCACACATGCCAATCGTATCCGACCGCTCGCACACACATACCCAAAGCGGCAGTGGTTTTCCCCTTTCCGTCACCGGTATAAACAATCAACAAGCCTTTCGCTTTTTTTGGGTCATTTTGATTCATAATATCCTTTCTTTTAGAATAAATCGCTAAACTTTATAAATAGCAACATCTATGATAAAATGTCAAACAACCATATTGTTCGTAGTTAACACAAACTAACTTATAGGGTTTTGTGAAATAAATAACATATCTTGTTGACAATTGCGTCTATATTAGATATAATTGGTATTGATAAAAGAAGGATGAAAACATAAATAAGCAATAAAGTCCAAACTCAAATGAAAGAAGGTAACCATGCAGTTTACTAAAGCTGAAGAATATGGTTTACTTGGTGTTCTCTACCTTGCTGAAAAAGATCAACTTTCAGTAACACCTCTTTCTGAAATATCAGAGAACAAAGATATCCCGGAAAAATTTTTAGCAAAGATATTTCAGTCTTTATCCAAGTCGGGAATTATTCGGTCATTGCGCGGGGTACGGGGTGGCTTTACCTTGGCTAAAAAACCGGAAGAAATCACGGTCAAAGAAGTTTTAGAATCGATTCAAGGTCCTTATCATTTGCTAAAATGTATTGATGACAGAGAAATATGTAACAAGTCAAAATTTTGCTCTTTAAGAGAATTACTTGCCATTGCCGAAAAAAAGCTTATAGAGGTTTTCGAAAGCCACACCTTGGCGGATATGGTACGTTGGCAAAAAGAACAACGGGTAACGACTTAAGGAAATAAAATCTCGCTTTTAACCATTATTCCGGTTTACATTTACTTGAAAAACGTTTATCTTCTGGCAAAAATGGAGCAAACAAAAAAAGGATAAAAAATGCCAGTAAAATCTGACCGATGGATTATTGAAATGGCTCAACAGCACGATATGATTAAGCCGTTTTCAAAAGAACAGGTCAAACAGGGAATAAGTTATGGCGTTTCCTCCTATGGTTATGATATTAGTCTTGCCGATGAATTTAAAGTTTTCAATCAAGCGGGATTAAAAGAAATTGACGTCAAATCCGATCTCTCCCAACATTTTATCGATATTAAAGCTGATTCCATATTAATTCCAGCTAATTCTTTTGCCTTAGCAAGAACAAAAGAGTATTTTAAAATTCCTCGCGACGTCATAACTATCTGTTTGGGCAAATCAACTTATGCTCGTTGTGGCATTATTGTTAATGTGACACCGTTTGAACCGGAGTGGGAAGGTTATGCCACTATCTCCTTATCAAACACAACTCCCCTTCCGGCAAGAATATACGCCCATGAAGGAATTGCGCAGATTATATTTTTAGAAGCCGCCGAGATTTGCTTAAACTCGTATAAAGATAAAAAAGGAAAATATCAAGCACAAAAAAAAATAACTATTTCTAAAACGGAATAAGTTCCGATATGTAAAAGATATAAGTAGATAATTATTTTATATATAAAAAATATACAGGAGCCGAAAATGTTACAAGAAGCTGTAAAAGATAAAGAATTAAAAGACACCAAAAGCGTTGAAAAAAAACGCCGTATGGTAACTATTGACGGCAATACCGCTGCTGCCTATGTCGGTCACGCCACCAACGAAATTATCGCCATTTACCCTATCACTCCCTCTTCCGTTATGGGTGAAATAGCTGATGCCAAATCAGCGGACGGTCAAACAAATATCTGGGGAGTTATTCCCAGTGTAACGGAAATGCAATCAGAAGGAGGAGCTTCCGGAGCGGTACACGGAGCCCTCACGGCAGGTGCTTTGACAACCACTTTCACCGCCTCTCAGGGACTGTTGTTGATGATTCCCAATATGTTTAAAATTGCCGGAGAACTGACCCCTACGGTTTTTCATGTTTCCGCTCGCTCGGTTGCTACTCATGCCTTATCCATTTTTGGAGACCATTCCGATGTTATGGCTACCCGTTCTACCGGTTTCGGATTGATTCCCTCGGGCTCGGTTCAGGAAGTGATGGACTTAGCCTTAATAGCTCAAGCATCATCCCTTGCCACTCGAATTCCCTTTGTACATTTCTTTGATGGTTTCCGCACTTCTCATGAAGTACAGAAGGTCGAAGAAATAACTTTTGACGATATGCGCAAAATGATTGATGATAATTTGATTTATCAACATCGTCAGCGCGCTTTGTCCCCGGATAACCCTACCATAAAAGGAACTTCTCAGAATCCCGATGTCTTTTTCCAATCACGGGAGACGGTTAATAAATTCTATAATGCCGCTCCGGAAATCGTACAGCAATATATGGATAGATTTGCTTCCATCGTCGGTCGTCAATACAAACTGTTCGATTACTTCGGTCATCCCGAAGCGGAACATGTGGTTATTATTATGGGCACCGGTGCGGAAGTGGTTCATGAGACGGTTGACCATCTTGTTGCTCAAGGGGAGAAAGTCGGCATTATCAAAGTTCGTCTTTATCGTCCTTTTTCTATGGAAGCTTTAGCCAAAGCGCTTCCGAAAACAATCAAAAAAATAGCGGTTCTTGACCGCACCAAAGAACCGGGGGCGGTGGGCGAACCTCTTTACGCCGATGTCCAAGCGGCGATTAATGAAGCCCTCGATAAAGGTATCGCCCCGTTCAAGGAACATCCTTTAATCGTTGGCGGAAGATACGGGTTGAGCTCTAAGGAATTTAATCCCCCCATGGCAAAAGGTATTTTTGATAATCTTAAATTAAAAAATCCTAAACATCATTTTACCGTAGGCATTATCGATGATGTCACCATGACTTCTCTTGATTCTGATTTGTCCTTTGACCTTGAAGGTGAAAACTTCCGCGGTTTGTTTTATGGGCTTGGCTCTGATGGAACCGTGGGAGCCAATAAGAATTCAATCAAAATTATCGGCTCTAACACTGATAATTATGCTCAGGGTTATTTCGTTTATGACTCCAAAAAAGCGGGAGCGGTTACGGTTTCCCATGTTCGTTTCGGTAAAGAGCTGATAAGAAAACCGTATTTGATTACCACCGCTCAATTTGTTGCCTGTCACAATTTCTCGTTTCTGGAAAAATACGACATGGTCGACAAGTTAATTGAAGGAGGAACATTTTTGTTGAACTCACCTTATGGTCCCGAGGAAGTATGGGATAAGATTCCTAAGGAAGTTCAGCAAACTCTTATTGAAAAGAAAGCGAAGTTCTATGTTATTGATGCTGTTTCTTTAGCCAAAAAACTGGGTTTGGGGGCACGCATCAATATCATCATGCAAACAGCATTCTTTTTGATTTCAGGCATTTTACCCAAAGATAAAGCCATTAAGGCGATTAAAGATTCTATCGTAAAAACTTATGGTGCCAAAGGTGAAAAAGTTGTCAACATGAATTTTGCCGCTGTCGATGGCGCCGTTGATGAAATCCAAAGAGTAAACTATCCACAGCAAGTAACCAGCACTATCACCAAACCTCCCATTGTTCCGGAAAATGCTCCCGAATTCGTAAAAACGGTAACGGCGGAAATAATAGCCGGAAGAGGAGACCAACTACCGGTGTCCGCTTTCCCCATTGATGGTACTTATCCCACGGGAACGACCCAATACGAGAAGAGAAATATAGCCATTGATATTCCCGTTTGGGATGAAGAACTCTGTATTCAGTGTAATATTTGTTCCATCGTTTGCCCTCATGCCGCTATCCGCCCCAAAGTTTTCGATAAGAAATATCTGGAAAAGGCACCGACAGACTTTAAATATATCGAAGCCAAAACCAAACAATTTGAAGGAATGTATTACACCTTACAAGTAGCTCCCGAAGACTGCACCGGTTGTGAAATCTGTGTCAACGCCTGTCCGGTAAATAAAAAAGATGAAGCCGGCAATAAGACAGATTATAGAGCAATCAACATGCATCCTCAAGTACCAATCAGAGAAAGAGAAAAAATAAACTGGGATTATTTCATTAATGTTATTCCCGATACCGATCCTCATCTCTATAATATCGAAAACCCCAAAGGTTCACAATTCGCCAAACCTCTCTTTGAATTTTCAGGTGCTTGTGCCGGTTGCGGAGAAACTCCTTATATAAAACTGGTTACCCAATTATTTGGCGACCGCTCTCTTATCGGTAATGCTACCGGATGCAGCTCTATTTATGGCGGTAATTTGCCAACCACCCCTTATTGTAAACGTTCTGACGGGTTAGGACCGGCGTGGTCTAATTCTTTATTTGAAGACAATGCCGAATTCGGTATGGGGATGCGTCTTACGGTTGATAAACTGAATGAGTACGCCTTACAGCTAATCAAAGAATTGTTTCCCGATATGTATGATAAAGTTATTAAAGTTGACCAGTCCGGTTTGGATGGAATTGAACAACAACGTGAGAATGTCCGAACTATTCTGAAAAAATTGGAAAGTCTCGATAAAAATGAAAAAGTGCTGGCTTTGAAAGAAATTGCCCATTATCTGGTCAAAAAGTCAGTTTGGATTATCGGTGGTGACGGCTGGGCTTATGATATCGGGTTTGGCGGTCTTGACCATGTTCTTGCCAGCGGGAAAAATGTCAACCTGTTGGTTCTTGATACGGAAGTTTACTCTAATACCGGCGGTCAGATGTCAAAAGCAACTCCGCGGGCTTCCACGGCAAAATTTGCCGCTGCGGGTAAGCCTCTTCCCAAAAAAGACTTGGGTTTGATGATGATGTCTTATGGTAATGTCTATGTAGCTCAAGTCGCTATGGGTGCCAGTCATAATCAAACCGTTAAAGCCATTGTTGAAGCTGAAAGATATAATGGTCCTTCAATTGTCATTTGTTATTCTCATTGTATCGCTCATGGAATCAATATGTCCCTTGGGATGTTTGAACAAGAGAAAGCTGTTAAATCCGGTCATTGGTTATTGTATCGTTATAATCCCGATTTGATTCGTGAAGGAAAAAATCCTCTCAAATTGGATTGTAAAGCCCCCTCAATTTCTTACGAAGATTACGCTTACTCGGAAATTCGTTTCCGAACTCTAAAGTCTAAAGACCCTGAAAGAGCAAAAAAACTTTTGGATCTGGGGCAAGGTGATTGTAATCATCGCTGGAGACTATACTCCCAATTAGCAAATCTGGATTATTCTCATATAAACGATTAAGAATTATCACCATAGAAACTAAAAAAGGCAGGTAAAAAAACCTGCCTTTTTTATTGCCTACAATATAAGAATCCATATAAAGATAACCGTTGATTTTTCCGATAAAGTAACAAAAATCAAATTAAAATCAATGGAGGAAGAAATGCGCTTAAAATCAATGATAACTTTAGTTGGAGTTTTTATCTTATTGAGTACTTCGATAAGTATGGCTCAAAGTAACGAAGATAAAGTAGTAAATCGTTATTTAAAAAAAATGGAAAAAAAACATGCCCAAAAACTGACTTGGATTTCGGGAACATTCAGCTTTAACCGCATCAATAGACATAATAATTACAATGACTTTGCTAATTATGAATCAAATAATTTTCCTTCCGCTTCCATTTCTTGGTTAAATGACGCCAAAATATTTGGTTTGGAATTAGGTATAGTTTTTAATAATCGATTCGCTTGGTCATTAAACGGTGAATACTGGTTGAAATTAGGCCAAGATCTCTCCGGTTCTTATTACTACAATCCCATAGCAGCCAGTATTGAGAACCCCAAATCCGATATTAATGTTTTCGGTTTTTCTACCGGTTTACAATATTATTTCTATAATCACCCGAAAAAAACCGGTGAACTCAATAAACTTGCTTTGCGCTTTGGCGGCTCAGTAGGATTTTATCAGGTTAATTGGAATCTCTGGTCACAGTATGCCAATCTTAATTTAGCTACCAACACATCGACCGGCAATAATACTACCTTTAAAGATAATGCACCGGGGTTTACGGTCAATATCGGAAGTGACTACCCCATTAAGCTTTATAAACTCGTTTTGGGCTTTGACATAAGTTATTTATATTTGAACTTTAACAATGTTGCCTGGTATAATTCATTACAACAAGAAGTGGTTGCCACTTATAACGGTACTCCGGACAGTAGAGTAGATTTGAATTTCTCGGGAGTAACCGCTAAAATGGAATTAAAACGGTTCTTCAGCTGGTAAACGAAAAATAATTAGGTTGACTCATATATAAATAACCCTATTTTTAAAGCTGGACAATTAACAACTAAAAAGAAACGGAGAATTATAGTTGAAAGTAATTAAATTATCAGGATTAGTTATTATTTTAACTTTTTGTTTATTGTTATCCTCATCTATTTTCGCAACGGAAAAACTACCAGCTTTAAAAAATGACACCATTAAAAGTCCTACCGGTCAGATTGCTTTCATTCGTAACGGCAATATTTGGACTATGAACGCCAACGGAAGCAATCAACAGATGGTTTGCGAAGTGACTAACGCCGATGGCCGTCTAAGCTGGGCACCTGACAATAAAAAAATCGTTTTCACTCGCTCCGGTATGGTAGACCTCAAGGCACCTGATATGCTGGGAGGAAAACATAAAGTATATGATTTATTCCTATGTTTCCTTGATTCCGCGGCTAATAATAATCGGCAATATTGGTATCGTTTAACGGAAGATCTCGGCAATCGCGGCCCGGAATGGAGCGCCGATGGTTCCACAATTCTGTTTTGGAAAGATATGAATGCCAATAAAGTAAATGCGTTTGCTCCCAACTATCAAATTTGTACTATGGAATCCGATGGAAGCAATGTGGTGCTGTTAAGAAAAGATTGGCAACTTTTTTATGAAGATTTTATGATATCTCCCAGTATGAATAAAAAAGGAGATATTGCCTTTGTTTATTTCGAAAAGCAAAGGCCCATAGGTTTGGGTGTCATACCGATTAGCAAAATCATGACCTCTATGGATACAATTAAAACATTAGCCTCCAAAATGCTTAAATTTGTCGCTCCGGCGTGGTCACCGGATGGCAAATGGATTGCTACCATCAGTAATGATCTTAACGACGCCGGTCTTTATATTGCCACTCCTGACTTAAATAAAAAATACTTGGTCACTTCTCCCCCCGTGGGAACTTATATGAATAATTTTGCTCCATCTTTTTCTCCCGATTCCAAATGGATTACCTTTTCAACCACCGACGGTTCGGTTTGGATTTGTGATATTACCGGACACG
>JAADHM010000046.1 GCA_013151855.1 FCB group bacterium
GCGTAGCGGCCACCAAACTTTTCAGGAAAAATTACGACGTTGCGGAGGTCGGCCTGAGTTATAAGCGCAACACGTTCAACTTGTTCAAAATCCCTGGTGCGCGCAAGAGCAATCCGAACACCGTGACGTGAATACGCACTGTAAGTAAGCAGGTATTCACCCTCTACGGGACAGATCCTGAGGTCTTCGATCCCGAACTCTTCATATTCTGCAAAGATGTCATCCGTTGCAGGCGTAAGAAAAGGTTTTGGATAAACCGTGAAGGAAAAACCATCCTCGCTGTCAGCTCTTCCGATAATGGAGCGCCCGTTATACTTGTGCGACCTGAAAAGCATAATGTAGCGGTCGTTATGTTTAACAATGCCAGCATTGTGCACCGTGGCTACCGGGTAGGGAACATCGTCTTTGGTGAGAATCGGGTTTTTATTATAGCGTCTTACAATGGAATCTTGAATAGTCATACTCACTTCCGGTGTTTCTCTTTTATTCTCTTTTCGAGAATGGTTTCATAGACCTGAATATACTTTTCAACCATCTGGCCAGCTGTGAAATTCTGTTCGACGTGGTGACGACAGTATAACCGGTCAATATTTTTTATATGCTCAACAGCCTCTATTGCCTCATCCACCGTATTCACAAGAAAACCATTTTTACCATTTTCTATAAGTTCGGACATACTGCCTTTGTTAAAAGCTATCACGGGAGTACCACAAGCCATGGCTTCTATAACAGACAGGCCGAAAGGCTCATTGAAATTGATAGGATGCAGAAGCGCGGTTGCCTTACCCAGAAGCTGATTGCGGTCGACCGGTCCGACACTACCGATATAAGCAATATTGTCATTGTCCAAATGCGGTTCAATGTACTGGTGATAGTAAGTGTCATCCTGGATGATTCCCGCTAAAATCAGCTTTTTATTGCAAGCCCTCGCAATTTCAATGGCTTCTCTGGCCCCTTTGTCATGGTGAATGCGCCCGAAAAAGAGTAAATAATCATCCGGCTCAACCTGAAAATCAAACTGATTTATATCTATACCGTGATGTATGGTCTTGATATAGTCAAGATCTGGCGACCGATCGGCGTCGCTGATGGAAACATAGAACACTTTGCTATTGTATTTCTTGTAAACCGGCAGAATCCCGGGCGATGAAAAACCGTGAATAGTGGTAACGACCGGGGTGGTGACAAGGCCGGTATAGGTCAAGGGTAGAAAATCAAAATTATTATGGATAATATCAAACTCTTCAGCATGCTCAAAGAGTTCCGAAACATGCAGACACTCCCATACTTTTGGCACAATGGAATGGTCTTCTTCATAGCCCCGCGCACAAACGGCATGCAACTTGCCGCTTGTTACCGAATCGCCAGTTGCGAAGAGGGTAACATCATTGCCGCGCGATACCAACCCTTCGGTCAAATGGGAAACGACACTTTCCCACGGACCATAGTGTCGCGGCGGCGTGCGCCAGGCAATCGGTGAGAGCATCGCAATGTGCATAGCCAATCCTTTACTCTAACGGGTTGGTTGGGGACGATGGTTGTCTTAGAATCTCGTCGGCATAGAGCTTTTTCAATGTCATAAGCGAAAGTAGCCATGCAAGCGTTGACTCTGCGCCTTCATTCTGGTTGATACCATTAGCCATCAACCCGTCGCGGCAACCACCAGTCTTGGGGTCATATATCAACATATTCAGATCGTTGTATCCGAGATACCAGTTAAAGCAGGTAACGGTATAATCAATCCATGTTTTGTCTCGTGTTATATTAAAGGCTTCGACACAGGCTTCTATCATGGCATTGGCTTCAATAGGCTGTTGGTCAAAACGGGCTTTAAAGCCACCTTTTTCATACCATCCGTTATTACCAATCGGTACAAAGTAACCGTCTTCTATCTGGATGGTGAGTAGCCATTTGAGCGATTTGAGTCCCATTTCAACCATATCATTACGCTGCATCCACTGACCAGACAGGAGCAAAGCGTGGGGCAGCTTTCCGTTGGCATAACTCAGGGTGTTTTCTAACCAGAGCCAATCTTCTGTCACATTGTTTTTGAACTGATTGAAAAGTCTGTTGGCAAGGATTTCTCGAATCCTGCGGACTTCACTATCACCTGAAAACTTATATAAATAGGCATGAATTCCCACCAGGGCAAAAGCAATGGCTCGGGGGGAATTAAAATGCTCGACAGCTTTTAACGCCTGGTTGAAGAGCGCTACACTCATTGCCATATGTCCGGGATTGTCAAAAAAAGCTACGGCCTTGCCAAGACCCCATAATGCTCTGCCGTGAGAATCCTCGGATCCCACCTCCTCAGTCCATTGCCGGGAATAGGTCATGAAATCTCGAAACCGCCCCTTTTCGGCATTGAAGGCATACTGTAAATAACTGAGATACTTACTGCTAAGAGCATCGAAACATATACTGTCTGTAAGCAGATATTTCTGCCCTATGACAGCAACTATCAGCGCTCTGGCATTATCATCAGTGCAGTAACCGTGGAAGCGATTGGGGATAGTATAAGTGGCATGTTGCAAAATGCCCGTGTCGTCGGTAAGAATTTTCAGGTGATCAAGCTTCAGTTCCGGGAGCTCAAAATTAGTGATAGATTTTATGTTCTCAACATATAAGTGCCGAGGACGAGGACATTGAGAACGATTGAGTTTGACTTCTTTGAAAACCTCTAAATACCTTCGGGCTACTTCCTTCCAGATTGCCTTGCGACAGAACATATAAGCTTTCTTGCGCATCTTATTCCGAACGACTTCGTTGTCCAGAAGGTCAATGATTTCTTTCGCTATGGCTTCCGGATTCTTGAAGGGAACAATCCTTCCCCGTCCTTCGGCAAGCATCTCGATCGCATACCAGTATGGGGTTGAAATAACGGCTTTACCGGTCCCCATGGCATAGACGAGCGTTCCGGAAGTAATCTGGGCTTCATCAAGATAGGGAGTTAAGTATATATCAGCAGCACCAAGGAATTCGCATAATTCTTTCAGTTCCACAAAACGGTTTTGAAAAATGACATGATCGCTGATATTGAGTTTGCGTACGAGTTGTTGCAGGCTGATACGATATTCTTCCCCATGTGTCTTCAAGATATGTGGATGTGTCGCTCCCAGGATAATATAAGTAACATCAGAATATTTTTCGATAACTGACGGAAGCGCTTGTAGTACGTTTTCAATGCCCTTATTGGGAGAAAGCAGACCGAAGGTGAGAAGCACCTTTTTGCTTTCTACCCCGAACTTATCTTTATAAAAGTTTGGATCAATGAAAGGCATATCCGGAATGCCGTGATGGATAAAGGCTATTTTCTCCTCCGGAACAGCATAGATTTCCTTGAGAAAATCGGAAGCCTTCTGGCTCATCACGATCAGTTTGTCGGACAGGTCAGACAGCTTGTGCATGACTTCACGATATTCCGGGGGGGGATCTTTCAACACCGTATGCAACGTTGTCACAATTGGCATGCGAAGCTCTCCGAGAAGTTTCAAGAGATGGCTGCCGGCCGGTCCACCGAAAATACCGTATTCATGCTGCACACAGACAATATCAGTCTGACTGATATTGAGAAAATCCGATGCCATACTATAATCGGCAAGTCTGTTCTGGTTGACTACAAATCGCACTTTTCCAGGGTATGCATATCCCTCGGGTTTGTCGTTCATGGCAACCGCCCAGCAGTTAATATCGGGTGCTTCTGCCAATAAGGCCTCAACAAGATCAGTAGTGAATGTCGCAATACCGCACAGGCGGGGCAAATAGTTACCGATTACGGCAACGGAGCCGATTCCCTCATAATACCGAATAACAGATGTCATAATAGTTCCTCATTTTCATATCACGTAACACCCCGGCCGCTTTCTCACCTCGACAGAAAGGGTGATACGCGTCGGTCCCACATTTTCAGCAGCGACTGCTTAAGACAAATCGGTGGCGAAAGTTGCAATGTCACACAAGCGCGGCAGATAATTGCCGACGGTATGTCGTCAAACAAGTCGGGCACAAAACGTTTCAAGATAAGACAAAGTTTGCCTTATGGCAATCGTTTTTCCGTTTCATTGTTCGTTCGATTCTGTCAATTAAAGGGTACGTTGCCGAGGGGGGTTAAGGATTAGTTTTTATGATAAATATGTTGGGTCGTTAATCAAATACGGTTTTCTTAGAGATTTTTGATTTTGATATAAGTTGTTTACAATACTCGTCGATATTTGGGCTATGATTTTTCTCTTTTTGTGGTTTTTCATCAATCGTTTCAGATTCAAAACTGCAGCTGTGAGTAGTAATTGAATCTTCAGCTTGACCTTGCCACGAAAGCGGGCTTTTCTTAACAGGTGAAGCAACTTGGCTTCACCAAAGATGCCCTCAATAACTGTCTGCGTTGTTTTAAAAGAGTTTTGCCGATGGGCGAAGTGACCAATATTTCTACTTGTTCAAAGTAATCATCAATGAATTTGATAATCAATCTACCATAATTACGAACCGCCGTACACTTAGCTCGCATCGGACAGGCATCACAAACTTTCTTCCTAAGTTTGGTCTGGTCTTGCTCACCGAAAGCGAGTGTGACTTGACCCATTTGTCATTCCCGTGAAAACGGGAAGCTGTCTTTAGATTCCTGCTTGCGCAGGAATGACACTCGGTCACACCCCTTCGGTGTTAAGACCCAACAGAACTCTAACCCCTATAACAGGAGACAGCGCTCGAAAACAAACCTGTTCCTTCGCCTTAACCCCGACTATTTAGTTCTGCCATAAATTTTTAATGAAACCTCTCTAAAAGTATATTGAGGAAACTGCTGAAAGTCAAAGAAAAAAGGGTTAAGGGTGCTTTGTAAAATTGTTTCGATTGTCTATATTTGCCGGAAGGCTTTGAAGTATTCCATACTGGCTTTGAAAAGCGCCGACCCTATCGCCAGATAAATTACGACTAAAATATTGCGCGGGATTGATGACATCCGCAAATAAATCCCCAAAGGAATCATCACCAATATAATAAAATATGATTGCATCGCCTGAAAAGCAAAAATACATATCTTTTCTTTATCCGGAGAGATATTTTTTATGCGCTCGATATTCTTTTTAATAATTTTGGAAAACACAAAATGGCTTTTTAAAAGACCGATAACAATAGCAAGAGTCGCTAAAAAAACCACTTGAGACGGATAAGCCACGATCCAGATTATCGCGCGGACACTCAAAAAAATACCCACCAGCGCCCAGACAATCCCCGCGGTAATCAATAAAGTTGACCGTTTCACGGCCGGTTCGGGAATTCTTCTTTTCATAAACTTAAAGAAACAAATTAATTTATTTTTTTCTACAAAAAAATATAAATGTGATTTCATAATTTCAACATCTTCGTATAATATATATATGGAGATATCCGAAAAGATAAATAGAACAAATTTGCCGTGACCTTTGAAAAAGGTATATCCTTTTTTGAATATTTCAGTTATATTAATATTTAGAGGATATAACAATGTCGGTATATAAAGAAATAAAGCTAAGCGATAACGCCTTAGAAGTTTTAAAACGCCGCTATCTTGCCAAAGATAACAAAGGACGGGTAATTGAAAGCCCTCAGGAGATGTTTATTCGGGTGTCTAATTTTATTGCCGAAGCTGACTTACTTTACGGCGCTACCGAAGAACAAGTAAAAAAGACCACCGAACAATTTTACAAGATGATGGCTACGTTCGAGTTTTTGCCCAACTCTCCCACTTTGATGAATGCCGGTCGTCCCTTGGGCCAGCTTTCCGCTTGTTTTGTGCTACCGGTGGGAGATTCAATGGAAGAAATTTTCGAAGCTAACAAAAACGCCGCTTTGATTCATAAATCCGGCGGCGGCACTGGTTTTTCTTTTTCCCGTCTTCGTCCTAAAAACTCTATTGTCGCCTCTACCTCCGGAGTGGCATCGGGACCGGTCTCTTTTATGAAAGTTTTCAACGCCTCCACGGAAGCGGTCAAACAAGGCGGCACCCGTCGGGGAGCTAATATGGGGGTTCTGAGAGTTGATCATCCTGATATTTTGGAATTCATAACCTGTAAAGACGACATCTCAGAATTAACCAATTTTAATATTTCGGTAGCTATTACCGACGCTTTTATGGAGGCTTTGATAAACAAGCAAAAATATCCGCTATATAATCCTCATACCCAAAAGATTCACCAAATTGACGGGAAGGATGTTTATCTCGATGCCCAGGAAGTCTTTGATTTGATCGTTGACCGTTCGTGGCGCACCGGCGAGCCGGGTATTATCTTCTTAGACCGTATGAACCAGCTTAATCCCATGCGTCCTTCCGAAACAATCGAAGCTACCAATCCCTGCGGGGAACAACCTCTGCCCCCTTATGATTCTTGCAATCTCGGTTCCATTAACTTAGGGAAATTTGTCAAGGAACCCCTTCCGGACAATTATAATATTTCAGAACCTGATTTGGGAATTGATTGGGAAAAATTAAGAAACACGATTAGAACCTCTGTTCATTTTTTGGACAATGTGATAGACAAGAATAAATACCCTTTGGAAAAAATCGAACGACAAACCAAAAGAAATCGACGCATCGGCTTGGGTGTTATGGGCTGGGCGGATATGTTAATCAAATTAGGACTTCCTTATAACCACGAAAAAGCGTTGGAGCTTGCCGATAAAGTAATGTCTTTTATTGAAAACGAAGGACACAATCAATCTTCTGAGTTAGTTAAAACGAGAGGAAAATTCCCCAACTGGGAAGGCTCTATATACAAGCAAAACAATATTGCCATGCGTAACGCCACCGTAACCACTATCGCTCCCACGGGAACGATATCAATCATTGCGGGATGTTCTTCGGGTATCGAGCCTTATTATTCCATCGCTTTCGAAAGAAACGTAATGGACGGCACCAAACTGATTGAAATCAACCCTCTTTTCAAAACTATGGCGCAGCAAGACGGTTTTTATTCCGATGATTTGGTTAACCAATTGATGTCCCATAGGTCCTTATCCGATATCGAAGGCATTCCGGAGCGCATCAAAGCTTTGTTCTTGACATCCGTTGATATTTCACCCGATGACCATATAAAAATGCAAGCCACCTTCCAAAAATACTGTGATTCATCGGTCTCCAAGACAATAAATTTCCCAACATCCGCTACCCGTGAAGATATTCGCAGAGCTTATGTTTTAGCTTACCAATCAGGATGTAAAGGAGTCACTATCTACCGTGATAACTCCCGCCCCCATCAAGTCCTTTCAACGGTTAAGAAAAAAAATGAAGATATTCCTTTCTCTTCTATCGTAGAGAAAAGACCGCATGTCCTCTCCGGCTTCACGGAAAAAATAAAGACCGGCTATGGGAATTTATATGTAACCGTTAACGTAAAAAATAACCGTCCCTTTGAGGTTTTCGCCCATATCGGTAAGTCCGGCTATACCACGATGGCGGATACCGAAGCTATCTGTCGTTTGATTTCGTTAGCTTTGCGTTCCAATATACCGGTGGAACAAGTAACCAAACAGTTGCGGGGTATTGGCGGTTCCAATCAGATTTATGCCGATGGCTCCAAAATTTTCTCCATTCCCGATGCTATTGCTCAAGTTTTGGACAAGAATTTTAGCCACTTATCTAATAAAAAAACAACATCCTCAAGCGAATCAGGGGAAAAGGGTGTATCCCTTGAAATATGCCCTCAGTGCTCAGCGCCCATGAGATTCGAGTCCGGTTGTTTCAATTGCGTATCTTGCGGTTATTCTACCTGCTAAATTTGCCGATATTATAGAGATAGATGAGAATCTATTAATTGCTTATTACAGGACTAATTATTTATGAGCGAAACTCATTATATCCCTACCGGTAGGACTTCTTTGGTAAAAAGAGGCTCTGAAGCGTTGCAAATCCAGACGGAATATGCCTACCGACCGTACCCGCGCTTGACCACCACTATCTCCAATAAGGGACAGGTTTTGCATAAAATTGAAAAAAAACTTGAGCATCCCGTCTCATCTCCTGAAGAACAAGTGCGTATCGAAAATATTATGAAAAAACAGCATCTTGAAATTACGGAAATTATCAAAAATAATAGCAAACTAACCTCAGCAAATTCGTCTGGTGGTGTACTTCCTCCTCAAACTACACCAAAAGAAAATCCTGCCGCAAGTCTCTCTTTGGCAGATAGGATAAAATCGATTCCGGGAGTACATAAAATATATCATCTCGATAACGAGGGTAATTTCACCGGTGAAAATGCCACCCAATTTAAAAAAGCCTTTTCCGCTATCTTTAAAAACATCAAAGAATTGATTGATATTTTCCGGATGATACCCGGCATCACTTTAGCCCGCGAGAAAGGGGTTTATGAGGTTGAGCGAGACCGGTTATATTTGGTTTCCACCGGCAATGAAATCTACTTTGTCACTGTCAGCCGAGCCGATTACCAAACCGTTTATGAGCAAGCTATTAAAAAGGTTCTGGATGATTTTTATAAAGAGTTTTAGCCCCTTTAGCAATTAGACAATTAATAAAAAGCAAATTATATAATGTTGATGATATATAAAAAAACCTGCTTGTTTAAAGCAGGTTTTTAAAATTTTAGGGAGAGAAGGGGGCACAATTTGAATAAACTCCCTTACTAGTACGGTAAAGGGTTTTCACAGCCACTTTCATGTCTTTTGTCTCGCTACTATTTTAAAAAATAGGTCACGGCGTAAACGCAACATGAAAGAGACGACCTTCATTGGTCAACTGTTAGAGAATATCAAATTGCTTCCGTCTCTCCAACTATTGTTATAATATCTGGTTCAAAAATTTTATGCAATTAGTTTTTACTAAAAGTTGCCAGATTTACAATAATTTAATATGTTACTAAAAATATACGAAAATTTTGGAGATTAATTTGATAAAAGCAATTGGCCTTGATTTAGTGGAAATAAGACGGATTAGAGATGATCTGACTCGTTTTCAAAAGAAGTTTGTTGATCGTATCTTAGGCGACGAAGAAAAAATAATTTATGAAAAACGTCATAATAAAGACATATTTTTAGCGGGGCGTTTAGCCGCCAAAGAAGCGGTGATAAAATGCCTAAACAATTATCTTGCCCAAAAGCCTTTATTAACCGAAATTCAAGTAATAAACGGTTCTTCCGGTGAGCCGATTTTGAAACTCCCGCAAGAAATCAAGCAAAAATTGAAATCCGTTAATTGTCTCATATCCATAACCCATGAAAAACAATATGCTGCCGCCGTAGCTGTTTTTGAGGAGGAAAAATGAATCAACAGGAGATATTAGAATTATTCCAATCGTCGGGAGCTCTTTTAAACGGGCATTTCAAATTAACTTCC
The DNA here is from genome assembly GCA_013151855.1 of FCB group bacterium. Lineage (GTDB taxonomy): Bacteria > Zixibacteria > MSB-5A5 > GN15 > FEB-12 > JAADHM01. The sequence goes on from JAADHM010000046.1 coordinate 9,326, forward strand.
GGCCGTCATTCCGATGTTTATTATGAAAAATTTACCCTGCTGAAGAAACCCTCTATATGCACCCAAATATGCGAACAAATGGCTTTTAACTTCAAGGATACCCAAGCGGTAACAGTCGTGGGACCAACCACCGGTGGCATTATTATTGCCTATGACGTCGCTCGCTATCTGGGCATAGAAGCCATTTATGCCGAACCGGGGGAAAACGAGCGCATTTTCAAACGTGGTTTTTCGCTGGAAAAAGGACAAAAAGTTGTTATCGTCGATGATGTTCTCACTACCGGCAAATCGGTTTGGGAAGTAATTAAGTTGGTAGAATCTTACGAGGCTGATATCGTCGGAATTGGATTGATGCTTGACCGTTCCAATGGAGCGGTCAAGTTTGATTATCCCTTTTTCGCTCTGGCGACGGTTGCCGCCAATAACTGGGAACCGAAAGATTGTCCCTTATGTGCCAAAGGAATGGAACTTACGCAACGGGGGAGTAGAAAGTTTTAATCTGAGATGGTTACTATTAGAAAGGGGTAGTTTTATCGTTTAAGCAGGTGACAGGATTTTTTCAGTAACGGTTTTTAATGGAAAATCAATACTGATAGCGGTACCTTCGCCTGGTTTTGAATCTATATATAATTGACCTTCGTGGCTATCGATAATTCTTTTGCACACCAATAATCCAAAGCCATGACCATTTTTTTTGGTAGTAAATTTTTCTTTAAAAGCTTTTTCCAAGAATTTGGGGTCGATACCGGTGCCGGTATCTTTAACTGTCAAGCGAAATGTTTTTTTATCGGAATTGATATGGGCGCTGACGGTAATTTCTTTCTGGTCACATCCGTTAGTAGCATCGGCGGCATTATTGAAAATATTATAAAGTAATTGCTGAATATGGATATTATCCGCTTCCAAAGGTAATCTGTCGGTAATAGGTAGCAAATTAATGGTAACTTCCTGAAACCTTTTTTGAGGACGGAGATAATCAATGACTTCCTTTATCAATTTATCAAAGTAAACGATTTCTTTTTTCGAAGAGATTGGTTGCAAATCCATCAGATTGTTGGTAAATTTTTTAATTTTTTCAATATTATCTGTCATCGCCGTAACATATTTACCCAACTCTTCATAATTTTTTTTCTTTAACTGAAAATCAAGCAAGGATAAGTTACCCGCTACCACTCCCAAGAAATTATTTAATTCATGACCAATTTCGGCAGACATCTCTCCACGAGTAGCCATTTTTTCCAATTGGATAGTTTCATCCTGTAAATCTTTTAATCGAGAATACGCTTTCTGAGTTTCTTCCAAAAGTTCCAAATTTTCCAATGACATCGCCAGTTGATGAGCGGTAATGGTAAGAAACTTCAAACTCGGATCGGAAGGAGAAATAACATCCTCCTCACAACCAATCATTAACAATCCATAATTGGAATAACTCCTACTAATCGGTATCATAATAATCGGTTTTTCTTCTTTTTTCCAAGAGGGGAAAAGGATATTTTTCAGTTGAGGATCAGGATTAACTTTATATAAAGGATGTTCTTCTACTTTCGTAACAATCAACGGCTTCTGATATTCCCATAGGTAAAGACTATCGAGACATTTAAACAACAGATCATGCGGTAATTTATCTTCTATCAATTTTTCATCTTTAAGTGAAATCATATAAAAATTCGTTTTGTCGGCATCACAATAAAGAACCGATCCGCAATCGGAACTGCTGTGCATCATAGCAAACTTCAAAGAGCTAACCACCAGAGATTTTTTATCTCCTCCGCTAAATAACATTTGATGCAAATCATTAATACTATCAAGTTGTTGCTCGGATTTCTTTTCAAGGGATTTCTTTTTGATATGCTCCACCGCCTTATTCACCGCTTGTCGGATTTCATGAAGTTCGAAAGGCTTTAAAATATAATCAAAA